>JAYEKR010000040.1:0-5820 GCA_034661115.1 Thermodesulfobacteriota bacterium
TGGCGAAAAGATCTCAACCCTGAAAATGGATATACAGGGGCTTCCGGAGACCAGGACATTCTGTATGGGGAAAGATACAGAGATCATGCTCACGGGCACAGGCCTGGGCATGGTGTTCCAGGGTAATATTCAGGCCGCATTCAAAGGATTCTCCATCTTCGGCACCCAATATACCCTGATAAAAGGCCCGGCAGAGGCCGATGGGCTGTTCAAGGCCACATTGGGTCCTGAGTTCAATCTTGAGATAAAGGACCTGCATGTCAACCCCGGAAAAACCGATCTCTTGATTTCTTTAGACATGAATGACAAAAAGGGTCATGCAGGGATAAAGGGGCATCTCGACCTGTGGGGAATATGCGCTCAAAGGCAGGAAAGCCCCCTTTATTTGAGGGGCTCGATGACCCTGGACACAGGTCTTGAATGGGAAGGGACAAGGTTTTCTTCAAACGGTAAACTGTCCTTTGAACGGGCCATGATCCTGCACAAAGACATGCCAGTGGTGCTCAACGGCATCCTCCATATAAAGGATAACCAGGCAAAAGCAAAAGACCTTGAAGCGGCCGTCAATGATCTGAACCTGTGTATCAGCGGCAGCCTGGACATGAATCACCCCATGTACCTGAAGGCAGATGCCGTAATATACGATGTGGACATCCAGCCCTCAGGCAGGGACAAGGGGGACAAACCAAAACCGCCTGAAGGCATTAACGCTGATATATCCATGCATTTCGAAAACCCCGGCATCCTCGGAATCAAATTCGACAGGGCAACCCTTGACGCACACCTTGACAGGGGAAAAATCCGGCTGGAAAATATAGACATCTGCGGCCCTTCCGGAGAGATTAAGGGTTCGGCCAACCTTGATTCAACAGGGGACCCGTACATGGACATTGTCCTTGACCTGAAGGAGATGGAGATGCTCGCCATTTACCGGGCATTGTCCAATAGGGGGACATCCAATATAGATGGAAAGATGGATCTTTCAGGGCATGTATGGGGTAAAAAGAATTCCCTGAACGGCAATATTTCCTTTACCTCAAAAAACGGCCACATCATGAAATACTCCATCCTTTCCAAGATCTTCGGGGTTCTCAATGTATATAAGATCATCGAGTCAAAGGGTCGCAACCTCTCCGACCTGGCCAAAGAAGGCTATTCCTACAAGCTTATCTCCTCAACCTTTATCCTCCGGAAGGGGATAGTCTCCTTTGATGACTTTTTTTTAAACAGCAATTCCATCCAGCTCTCGGCAGTGGGTCAATACACACTCAAAGACCAGACCATAGACGCATGCGTCGGTGTGCAGCCACTGGAAAGCCTCGACAAGACCATCAATCTCTTTCCCGTGGTAGGATGGCTGCTCACAGGCAAAGAAGGGAAACTGGTTGTAATCAGCCTGAAGGTAAAGGGTTCGGCAGATGACCTGAAGGTCAGGACCGCGCCTGTCGATACAATCTCAAGACCGGTGTTGTCCACCCTCTTGCGGGTCCTTAAACTCCCTGTGGATATTGTTACAAAACCCAAAGAGGTGATTATTCCAAAGACCATGTGATTTTCAAGCCGTTTACGGCTTGAGTAGCCGTGAACGGCTTGAAATTGGAAATTAGAAATTAGAAATTGGGGAGAATAGAATACAAAGCAATAGTTGAAAAACTCGGGCCAAAATTGAATGCGTTCGTCAACAGTACAAAAGCATAAAGGCAAATTGGACAAACAGAGGGTTTTGCACAGGGCTGCCCAGATTCTCGATTATTGTTTCAGGTTTCACGCATTGAATGCCTATCATTATTTCAAAAAAACCCCTGCATCATGTCAATAAGTGGGGAAAGGGTGGAGGGATCAAGGGCGCAGATATTGACACCCTTATACCTCATGGCCATGGCATCCGCAATCTCCGGATCGCACTGGTCCATCTTGTTAAAGACCCTTATCCTGGGCTTTGCCTGGAGACCAAGAGTGACAAGGATATCCTCCACGGCCTTAATCCGCTGTTCCATGTAGGCATCTGAAAGGTCTATCACCTCGAGAAGAAGATCCGCATCATCCAATTCTTCAAGGGTGGCCATAAACGCGCTTTTGAGATCCGCGGGCAGTTCGCGGATAAAACCAACCGTGTCTGTGATCACCACATTGACGTCCCTGGGAAACCTCATGCGTTTGCTCGAGGGATCCAGTGTGGCAAAGGGCATGTCCGCAGTCGTCACATGGCTTTTTGTGAGTGCATTCAAGAGACTGGATTTTCCGCTGTTGGTATAACCGACAACAGAGATAACCGGGACATTATTTATTCCACGCTTATGCCTGGTAAGCCCGCGTTTTTTCCGGACCTGTTTAATCTCCTTTTCAAGCCTTGCAATCCGTTCCTGGGCCCTCCTGCGGTCAATCTCCAGCTTGGCCTCCCCCGGCCCCCTGGTCCCGATGCCCCCGGCCAGACGGCTCAGGGAAGGGTTTGAACCCACCAGCCTGGACATATTGTATCTAAGCTGTGCAAGTTCCACCTGGATCTTTCCCTCCTTTGTCCGGGCACGCCTGGCAAAGATATCCATGATGAGCTGAGTCCGGTCAATAACCCGCATATCCACGATACCGGAGATAGAACGGGACTGCGATACAGAGAGCTCCTGGTTAAAGACAAGGAGATTGGCATCCATCTCAAGGGCCATCATTGCGATACTGGAGATTTTGCCTTTACCTGCCACAAACCTGGGATCCGGCCTTGGACGTCTCTGGACCACGACATCGAGGATATCAATGTCGGCTGACCTTGCAAGCTCACGGAATTCATCCAGATTCATCTCTGCGTCTTCACCCCTGACCCTTACCACTGATACAAGGATGGCACGGTCCCGGCTCGATTCCACATCAAGCGCCCTGTGATCTGTTGCGATCCGGCCTTCAAGCTCGCGGATAAAGGTGTCAAAGACAATATCACAGCTAAAAGTCCTCACCCCGTCGAATGTTTTCCACCTGCCTTGTGGCAGGAGATGCGCACCATAGGCCCGGCCCGGGCTGCCGTCTGGATTGACCATTATGGCATAGATCATATCCAGGCGCAGCTTTTCAAGGTCTGTAAGGTCTTCAGATGAAAGACATTCCCCCTTAAGATGGGTATGGATGAGCCTCAGGCCGACAAGACGTCCCGGATGCGTGCGTCTCCTGGACATCTCAGGCAGACAGACACCGGTAGAAGATCCGGCAATGACATAGTCAATCCCGCCGGAACGGTTGACAAGGACACCAATCTGTATGCCGCAACGGCGTGAAAGCATGGCCATCTCTGAACACAACTCATGCGTAAACACCATGTCCCGTGGCACCTTACGGCGATAAAGCCGTTCAATCTCCTTTATCTGTGATGCCTTGAACCCCTTTGTATTTCCATATATCTTATGAATTCCATGCCCCCTGGCATTTTCTATAACACGCTTATGTCTTTTCGTAACCGTTCACGGGCAGTATTGCAGTATCAAATGTTAATTACATGTAAACCGCTGATTTGCAAGCGTTTGCAGGGTGCTGCAGATGCAAGGCGGCGGGCACGCAGACGTACTAATGTATTTCAAGTACCCGCCAACGCAGCAGGTGCGGTGCCCTGTGAACGCTCATGTCTTTTCAATCATCGACGGATGGAGGGTTATCCTGGCCTGGCTATTGACCATGTTTACCAAAAGGCGGATCCTGTCTGCCTCTGAATCAAAAAACTCAATAATCCCATAGACATCCTTCATCGCCCCGGAGGAGACCCTTACCTTTTCTCCGGGCCTGAAATCAAGCGGCTTTACAATGGTGCCGTCAACAGCCTCCAGGGATTGCAGCCCCTCTACAAAGGTTTTGTCAATAGAGACCGGATGATAGTTGTCCTGCAGTATCTTTTTTACACCCCTGGACCACAGGACAGCGTTAAACACTGTATCTTCCGGATCGACATGCACAAAAATATAGCTTGGGAACAAGGGGAATTCCTTCATGGTTTTTTTGCGGGCATGGAATACATATTTACGCATAAAGGGCTGATATACCTGTACCTGTTGTTCAGTAAGTACGGATAGCGCCACCTTTTCCTGTTTGAATTTTGTCTGTACTACAAACCATTCTTTCATTCCTTATACCTTTAACCCAATACCTCTTTTCCGTCAACAAGACTGAATTTCCACATTCAACTGATCGACGTCAACTGTGCATAGACGTTTACCATAGTTTTACATCAAGCTGTCATAGATTCATGATATATGATTCATGATATATGACAAAAAAACAGGCCTTAAAATCACCAGCGGATCCCGGGTGCGGATCCGCAACAAGGGGGACACAGTGAAGACATTGTCCATCATGAAATTAAAGGATCCCATGAGCGGTCTTACCCACTTTATCGGGGCACTCCTGGCAGCAGCGGGGCTGATCCTTCTGCTTGATCAGGCACTGCACCCGCTGCAGCCATGGTATCTGTTCACTTATCTGGTATTCGGGCTCGGGCTGATCGGCATGTATACGGCCAGCACCCTCTACCACTGGCTCATTCTCTCCCCAACTGGCACAGAAAGACTCCGACGGATCGACCACATCATGATCTTTATCCTGATCGCCGCCACCTACACGCCCATCTGCCTCATCCCCCTGAGGGGACCGTGGGGGTGGAGCATCTTCGGGACGATATGGGGTCTCGCTGTGATTGGGATCATCTTCAAGCTGTTCTGGATCGATTCCCCGAGATGGATCACAGCGGCCATGTATGTAGCCATGGGATGGGTGGCCATTGTCGCCATATACCCCATGATCAAGGGGTTACAGACCGGGGCATTGATCTGGATCGTTGCGGGCGGCCTCATATACACCCTTGGCGCCCTTATCTACGCCACAAAAAGACCGGACCCCTTTCCGGGCCTCTTTGGATTCCATGAGGTCTTTCACATCATGGTGATTCTCGGAAGCCTTGCACATTTCTGGGCCATCTATTGCTACATATAAACCCGCATGAGCGGTGCGCTCACAACCAGGGACAGAGAAAAAGCCTCACCGCAGAGACGCAGAGGACGCGGAGTTAGAATCCTATATAATATCAGTAGCCGTTCACGGCTTGAAATTGGAAATTGGGGAGAAATGAAACGAGTTTACGAGCTGGATGTTTACAAACTGGCAGAAGCGTTATCAGATATGGTCTGGCACGATTTTGATAAATTGAATGCGTTCGTCAACAGTACAAAAGCATAAAGGCCAAACTTCCAATTTCCAATTTCAACGTTCCGTGAATGGTTACTAATATCACAAGGATAACTGTCACCCGCGCCTGCCTGCTGCAGGCAGGCCTGCGAAGTGCGTAGCACGCAGACAGGCGCGGGCGGGGGTCCAGAAGCACGGTACAACCCATAACCACTGGATTCCCGCCTTCGCGGGAATGACGGGAGAGGAACGGGATGACGGGAGAGAAACGGGAATGACGAGAGAGGAACGGGATGACGGGAGAGGAACGGGATGACGGGAGAGGAACGGGAATGACTGTGGTGGTATTCCTGTCTTTTCATATAAAATAGATTTGAGCCCTTGACAAATCCTGATTTGGGACTAGGCTGATGCATCATGAATAAAACCCTCTCTGTCTATGCAGGGCCAAAGGCCTGTTCCATGATACAGGAACGCGGGTTAAGGCCAGAGGACGTGCAGGTGGTCCTGGGCGCGGCCGGAGGTCCGAAATGGCTTTGCCTGGACGGGATTGACCGGGCCATCTTTTCCACCTGGTTCAGGGATCGTACAGAGAAACTCCCATTGATCGGGGCATCTGCAGGGGCGTGGCGTTTTGCCGCTATTGCCCAGGGTACGGATATG
>JAYEKR010000041.1:0-5803 GCA_034661115.1 Thermodesulfobacteriota bacterium
TCTCATCACCTTTTTTGTATTGCTCATATCCATGTCCTCCATGAATGATAAGGCGTTCAATGATGTTTTCGGGTTTTTCAATGATGCGATAGGTCCCCTTGAGTTTGCCACCAGGCATTCTGTGGAAGGTCTTCCGAGCCTGGTTCCTGAAATCAAGACAAGGAGTCTCCTCGATTCCACATCCCTGAGCCGAAGCCTGCTCAATGCAATGGAAAAGAAGAATATAGGGGGGGTGCTGGGCCGGGGGATAGACCCCTTTGAGGTGAAGTCTTCCAGCCGGGGGCTGGCCATTGTAATCCAGGACAATATCCTTTTCACCTCCGGTTCTTCCAGGCTGAGTGCGGAGGCCATCAGTGTCCTTTCTGTGGTTGCCTCAACCATTTCAGATACAGATGCCATGATCTCCATTGAGGGCTACTCTGACAATATTGGAGACAAGACCAGAAATTTTCGTTTATCCCTTAAAAGGGCACAGTCTGTTCTTGATTGTTTTGTGTATAGGTTTGGAATGAGCCCTTCAAGGTTTGTGTTGGCTGGATACGGTTCATCAAGGCCTGTTCAGTCAAACGAGAGCGAATATGGCAGACAAAGGAATCGGCGGGTAGAGATAGTGTTGTTGAGAGATCGTTTTTAGGAGGAAAAATATGGCAAAGGCAGATAATGGCGAGACAGAAGAGAAGAAAGACACAGAAGAGAAGAAAAAATCCCCTGTTCTTCTCATTGTGATAATATTGCTGGTATTGATCATACTTGGAGGTGCTGCGGCTGGATATTTCCTGTTTATCGCCCCAAAGGACAAAGATGCCTCAGGGGAGAGCACCGCGGCTGTAGTCCAGAGCAGTACTGCTCAGAGCGTCCAGCGTGCAGCCGCTCCATCTGCGGGGCAGGCTGCCGGAGCCATGGGGCCGATCAAACAGATGGATTCCTTTGTAGTCAATTTGACGGATGCCCAGGGTACACGTTATCTCAAGGTTACACTGCAGTTTGAGATGAGCAATGCGGAACTGGGCATGGAGATAGACAATAGGATGCCGCAGATATGTGATAAAATAATAATGATCCTGGCAAGCAAGTCATTTGATGATGTGGCCACGGTTGCAGGTAAACGCGCGCTTAAACGTGCCATTATCAATGGGGTAAATAAACACCTTGTTACCGGACAGGTGATAAGGGTGTATTTCAGCGAGTTTGTGGTTCAGTAGGGCAGGGTTGACTAAATGGGACAGATTCTTTCACAGGATGAGGTGGATGCGCTCCTTAAGGGGGTCGTCGGCGGTGATGTAGAAACAGAGACACAAGAGACACAAGAAACAAAGGCCGTCCAAGGGGATCTCTATAATTTTTCCGCTCAGGATAAGGTCATCCGCGGGCGGATGCCTTCTCTGGATGCGATAAATGACCGGTTTGCGCGTTTTTTCCGCAACACCCTTTCCTCCCTGTTGCACAAAATGGTGGATGTCACGGCTGTGTCCCTGGAGACCCTGAAGTTTGGTAATTTTATGCGATCTTTGTCTGTACCCTCCAGCATACATATCGTACGTATCGAATCATTGCGGGGTAATGCCCTGATTGTTCTGGAGACAAAGCTTGTTTTTGCCCTGATCGAGAGCTTTTTCGGAGGAGGAGGAACAGGCTCCATGAAGATCGAGGGCCGGGATTTTACCGCAATCGAACAACGTATTCTCCGTAACGTGGTGGATGCATCCATAAAGGATCTTGCGAACGCATGGAGTCCTATATACGAGATGACGTTTTCCTATGTCAGGAGCGAGATGAATCCGCAGTTTGCCGGTATCATCCCCAATGACGATGTTTTGATCGTGGAACAGTTCGAGGTTGAGATGGAGGAGATGAGTGGCAATGTCATGATAGGTATACCATACATGCTGATAGAGCCTATCAGAGACCGGCTTTATTCCAGTTTTCATACAGAGGAAAAAACAATGGTAGATACGGGCTGGGTTTCCCGGCTCACAGAAGAGATATGTAATGTGTATGTGAATATCCAGGTGGAGTTGGGGCATGCAACCATTAGCCCTAGGGATCTTTCTCTGCTGAAGCCTGGTGACATTATGGTCCTTGACCATGATGTTACAGACCCATTGAAGGTAAATGCACAGGGTTTGCCAAAGTTTTATGCGCGTCCCGGCAAATACAGAGAGAATATCGCGATTGAGATTGTGAACGCAATAGATAAACAACTCTACTAAGGAGGGAACAATGGCAGAGGAAGAAAAGGCGTCCGCTTCAGGCGGGGCAGAACTCTCCCAGAATGATATAGATTCATTGTTGAATCCAGGGTCGGGAGGTGATGCCGGGGTCGATGCAGGGAAAGAATCTGGCGCGCAGGATGAATCCAAAGGACAGGGAGATCAGGATAACCTTGCCGAGGAATGGGCCGCGGCCCTGGATTCAGGCGAGGAGATAAAAGAGGGTGAACCCTTGGGCGCAAAGGCAAAGGCGGTGAAGCTTGAGGAACTGGGTGGGTCAGCAAGGAGCGAGGAGACAAGGGACCTTGATTTTATCCTCGATATACCCCTGGATGTCACCGTGGAGATCGGCAGGACAAAGATGCTTATCAATGATCTGCTTCAACTCGGGCAGGGTTCGGTGATTGAACTGGACCGGCTTGCAGGCGAACCACTTGACATCCTTGTGAACAATAAGCTTGTTGCCAGGGGTGAGATCGTGGTTGTCAGTGAGAAGTTTGCCATTCGTATAACGGACGTAGTGAGTCCCATGGAAAGGGTGAAGAGACTGGGATGAAAAGGATATACATCATGATCCCTGTGTATGTCATGATATCCTCCCCCCTGATGGCAGAGGACATTGACATCGCTGCAACCTCAATGAGATCTATGTTCTTTCTTGTCCTCATGATTATTGCACTTTTTGCAGTGGCATGGGCATTGAAACGATATGGGCCCCTTGCCAGGGTCAGGCGATCCACGGGTCTGGATATTATCGGGCAGGTACCCCTGAATACCAAGGCCAACCTTGCATTGGTAAGGGTCGGCAAAGAAATTGTCCTTGTCGGTGTGACCCAGAACAGTATCACCCTTATCAAGGATCTTGGGGAGGACGGTTTTGAAAATGCATTGAGCCGGTCCGAGGGTGAACAATGAAGGCCGGATCGATTTCCCGGTGTGTTTTGATGGGTTTTTTTCTGCTGCTGGTGCCAGGGGTCCTTTATGCGGCAGGGGTCAGTGTACCCAGTGTAACCCTTGGTATCGAAGAAACACAGGACCCGGAAAAGGTGGTCGGCGTGCTGCAGATCCTCTTTATCCTGACCATACTTGCCCTTGCCCCGTCCATCATGATCATGGTCACCTCTTTTACCCGGATCATCGTGGTGCTGGGTTTTTTGCGGCAGGCCATTGGCACCCAGCAGATGCCTCCTCAGCAGGTCCTTTCCGCCCTGGCCATATTCTTGACCTTTTTTATAATGACCCCGACCATAAACCGCATAAATGAAGACGCGCTGACGCCATACCGGAACGGATATATATCCTTTGACAAGGCACTCGAAAAGGCCCAGCAGCCTTTGAGGGGTTTTATGTTCAAACAGACAAGAGAGGATGACCTGGCACTCTTCATGAATATTATCAAGGAAGACAAACCCAAAAACAGGGACGATGTGCCTACAAGGGCGCTTATACCTGCCTTTATGATCAGCGAACTCAAGACCGCATTCCAGATAGGATTCATACTTTTTCTGCCCTTTCTCATCCTTGACATGGTCGTGGCATCCATACTGCTTTCCATGGGCATGATGATGCTGCCGCCCATCATGATATCTCTGCCCTTCAAGATCATGCTCTTTGTTCTTGTGGACGGATGGAACCCTTGTCAGGGGGTTTTTATGACACCGGAGACAGTGACGGCCATTATGTCAGAGGCCATCAAGATGGCATTGCTCGTCGGGGCGCCCATGCTGATAGTAGGGCTGGTCGTCGGCCTTTCCGTGAGTATATTTTCCGCTGTTACACAGATTCAGGAGATGACACTGACCTTTGTTCCCAAGATAGTTCTTGTTTTTATTGCACTCCTTGTGTCTCTGCCATGGATTATGGAAAAACTCATTACCTATACAGTCAATCTCTACACCTCAATCCCCATGATAACAAGGTGACAGGGTCATAGATGGATGCCCTCCTGAATATGGCGTGTCCTGAGGTAAACACCCTGCTGCTGATCTTTGTCCGTGTAGGCATTTGCTTTGCTGTACTCCCCATCTTTGGTTCCAACCTTTTGCCCAGGCGCATCTCGGCCATGCTTGCACTTTTTTTGAGCCTTGTGCTTTTGCCTGTTGTCGGCCCGGTGGATATAGATATCCAGGATATGGACGTCTTTTTTCTTCTCATTGTCCTTGTCCAGAACCTTCTTGTGGGCCTCTGCCTTGGGCTCAGTATCAATATCATCTTTTCCGGCGCACAGGTTGCCGGGCAGCTTGTAGGTTTTCAAATGGGTTTTGCCATGGCAAATGTGCTTGATCCCATGACCGGGGCTACCGCGCCCGTGACCGCCAATCTGCTGTATGTAACCGCTATACTGATCTTTTTTGCCCTTGGGGGACATTACTTCCTTATCCGGGGTCTTGTCGAGAGCTTCACTCTGGTCCCGATTGCGGCTGAGATCCCACGTGCAGGTTTTTTTTCCATTACGGTCGCTTATGGCTCCAAAATGTTTCTTATCGCCCTGAAGGTGGCCTCTCCCGTCATAGCGGTGCTGTTGCTGATGAATGTATCCTTTGCCCTTGTTGCCCGAGCAGTGCCGCAGATGAATGTCTTTATTATGAGTTTTCCCCTGACCATTGCTGTAGGCCTGATCTTTATAACCGTTGTCATAAAGATGCTGCCGTTTTTTCTGGAGGCTGCCATTGCAGATGCCTGGGGTTTTATAAAGGCAGCGATGTCCCTTTTCTAGGGGGGTTCAAGGTCAGAGACCCCTGAGCCGTGAATCTGATAAACTGTGTTATATCCTGCTTGCGTTTGCATTATCCATCGTATTATTCTGGTCAGTATGGAAAAAAATATGCCTAAGATTACACCTATGATGCAACAGTACCTGGATATCAAGGATGGATGCAGGGATGCCATCCTTTTTTACCGGATGGGTGATTTTTATGAGATGTTCTATGATGATGCCCGGGTTGCCTCCAGGATCCTGGGTATAACACTGACCAGCAGGGAAAGGAACAAGGAAGATGGGGTCCCCATGTGCGGGGTGCCGTATCACAGTGCCTCCGGATATATTTCTCGTCTGATACATTGCGGCAAAAAGGTGGCTGTCTGTGAACAGGGGAGTGTCTCCAGGGGAGCCAAAGGCCTGGTGCCCAGGGAGGTGGTCCGGATAATCACACCCGGGCTTGTGGTGGGGGACGGTCATCTGGACAATGACAGGCCCAACTATCTTCTGGCCGTATGCAGGCAGGGCCTTAAGGGTTTGTTCGGTCTTGCCTTCATCGACATCTCCACAGGTGATTTCCGCGTGACCCAGGTGGAGAACCACGAGGAATTCAGTGGCGAACTTGGACGCATTGCACCCAGCGAGGTAATTGCATCTGAAAAGGGGCTGGTCCCTGATGGATTGTTCACCACCATGGTGGACAGGATTGCAGGGGCTGATGACGCAGCACAGGTATTGACTTCACATTTCAATATACTCGGGGTCGAGGGACTCGGGCTCAAGGGACGCATCCCTGCGCTGAAGGCAGCGGCCATGATTCTGGTCTATATAAGGGATACACAGAAAGGCGTACTGCCCCACCTTACCGGGCTCAGGTATTATAACCCCGGTCAAT
>JAYEKR010000042.1:0-8247 GCA_034661115.1 Thermodesulfobacteriota bacterium
GAGGCGGGATGCCTTGTCTCAAGGTGTTGCCGGTAAGCCTTCAGGCTCTGGCCGGTATCAAGGATGTCATCCACCAGAAGCACATGCCTGCCGCTGATATTTGTTGTGATATCCTGTATGATCTTTACCGCGCCCTGCGGGGTATCTGCGTTCTGGTAACTTGAAAGCCTTGCAAAATCGATTTCCATGGGGAGATCGATCTGACGGACAAGGTCTGCCATAAAGATAAATCCACCTTTTAAGATCCCTGCAACAACAAGATCACAGCCTTTATATGCACTGGAAATTTCCCGGCCCAGGTTTTTGACCCGCCGGGATATCTCAAGGTGATCGTATAATAACTGCATAAAATGAATATATCCTATCGGAATAGGCGTGTCAACGGGCGCCCTATGTATCCGCTCAGGTTCTAAATGCAGCGGTCAAGCCCATGCGATATACGCATGCGCACAAAAGGTTTAGCCCGTGTTTTGGCTCTGGATCCCTTGTTTGGAATTTACCCCTAAAGGGTTTGATTTATTGAGCTGTTGCCCGGCTGAGAAATGGACCTTGTATTTTAGTATAAATATGCTTAAATACAATACAATAGAGGGTATTCCATGTACGATAAAAGGATACATAAAAGAACTCGTGTCAAGCTGAGGGTGGCCTTCAGGGCAGGAGGGATTGCATATGAAAAGGGAATCGTCGAAAACCTGAGCCGGGGAGGGGTTTTTGTCCGCACCCAAAGGCCATGTGAGAAAGGCGACTATGTGATCGCCAGCATGGATTCAGAAGAACTCGGCAAGATTCTATGGGTACAGGGCAGGGTAACACGCCTTCTGCCCGAAGAGGGCATGGCACTCAGCTTCACACGTACCGATCACATGGGGATAAATGCGCTTTTGTCTTACAGGGGTGTTTGCTGAAAAACAATATTTACTGGGTGCCGTTGTGAGATGGCACCTTTTTTATACCTGGTTGTGAGCGCAACTCATGCGGGTTTATATGAATCCGGTCACGGTTCAATGTCCTGAACCGTGACCAATGAACGCTTACCCTGATCCCCTGACCAAAAATCCCTTGTGGATATCTTCCCTGGATTCCACCAGCAGCCCCATGGAGCTTGCTTTGAGCGTCTTAAGGATCAGCACCATGCCCTGGTATTCGTCCAGGTCCGCATTGTTTTTCAATATTGTTTCGCTGAATACGTCCAGCAGGGACCCTGGCTGAATGCCCTGTTCGACCCCGAGGTCCATGAAGACGAGGTCAAGTTTTGATGCCCCGTATATCCCTCCGTAGATATCAATGATTTGTCCTGTTTTCCTGGCACTGGTATCTGAGGTTTTCAGCGAGATCAGACGGATGGACTGCGGGTCTCTCAGGATGATATCCCCTGCTGATATCTCTCTTGAGGCGGAGGTGATGGTTGCCTTTACAATGCCGGATTCGGTTTTTTTTGTCTCTGCACTGCCGATGATCTTGTAGAGAAACCCTGCGGGCTGATCCTTATTCATAATGTCCTGGACCTTGGATACTATGGCGCAATTACAGCCAGGTGCAATTGCGGAAGACGTCTCCAGCAATATGGTGTCTCCCGCAGTAGAATAGATACCATCATTGTCTGCCTTTATTATCCTGCCGTCTCCTTTAAAGGGAGAGGAGGTGTAGATCAGCCTGGAGAACTCGGGTGATACCATGATGGTTTTTTCTTTTTGTGATGCGATTTCCTCTGGTGTGTATACCCTGGGTTCCTTATTTTTGTGAACAATCTTGATGATGGTCCTATTGTTTTCTTTGGAAATGATAATCCTGTCATGGGGGTAGATCAAATGTGGATTGGTAATGTCAGGGTTATTGGCCCATACCAGGGGCCATTCCCATGGGGTTCCCTGATAGGTTGAAGATATGTCCCACAGGGTGTCTCCCTGCTTGACCTCGTGAATGATATCTGAGGCCCATAACAAGGGGGTGAACATCCAGAATATACACATGCCGACAAAGATGGAGACTGTTTTTTTCAACTCCGATCCCTCCTTACAGGTATTTATAAAACATGACTTTTTTTATATCGGTTTTGAGATCAATGTTCTTGAATCTTTATTGCCTCATTATATGTTTTGTTGTAAATAAAGGCAAATGACAAGTATGTATGAGCAGGCCCATATATTTGTTGCGGGGATGAGGATCTTCGAATACCTGCATTCCATGCCTCCCGGCCTGAAGGATCTTTCCGAGCAGTTGGGCATAGCGCAGGACGAATTATCTCGTATTTCAAGAAGGCTGGAAAAAGAAGGTATTATAGGGGTGATAACAGGGGGGGCGGGTGAGAGGTTTTATGTGCTTGACCACACCCGTATCGAGGTCATTGAAAAGGATGCTGTATCCAGCGGTATGGAAGATGAGGTTTTGCAATTCAAAGACAAACAGTCTTTATACCTCAAGCATATAGAAGAGAGCCTGGGCAAAAAGGATACAAGGGCGAATATGTTTGATGAACTCACCCGGGCGTTTAAAGATCCCTCCGGGATAAAAAAAAAGAAAAACCCTTTGGATTAATCGTAAAACGGGCCGATCGTGTTGTGAATGGTTACAAAGGATATAACCTGCCATTGAGCCTTGCCTTTATGTCTGTCCGGGCCGCTGGTGTCCAGGGATTGTCTTTTGTACAGGAAAGGCCATTGACTATATGATCCTTACTATTGTATAGCATGCCAACCTGAATAAAAGGAATAAGGAATGATGGATGGGGGTATAGGGAAATGGCTGTTTTAGAAGAAAAAGATGTAGATCAAAAGCAGGAGACTCAGGAAAACCAGGATACGCAGGAGAACCAGGGAACCCGGGAAGTAAAGGACAAAGAACTATCTGCCAATGAAATGGAAATAATGGATCTGGAGACCCTTTATGAAGAGACTCTGGACAGGCGGGTATCCATAGGATCTGTGGTGACAGGAACCGTGGTGCAGGTTGAAACAGACCGTATCATGATAGATATTGGCAGAAAGATAGAGGGACAGGCGCCTATTAAGGAATTCGTCGATGAAAACGGTGATCTTGACGTTAATGTTGGAGATGATGTCGAGGTGCTGGTAGAGAGTATTCACCCCTCAAAAAATATAATACGTTTAAGCAAGGAAAAGGCAAAACGTGTAAAGATATGGGAAGATATTGTCACGGCCTACCAGGAGCATAATTATCTCAAGGCCACGGTAGTTGAACGGATAAAGGGTGGATTAAACGTTGATATCGGGTTGCCCGCCTTTCTCCCCGGGTCACACGCAGACATCATGCCCCTGTCGGATGAGAGCCTGGATGCCATGAAAGGTAAGGTCTTCGATGTTGCGATCATCAAGTTTAACCGCAAGAAAAACAATGTGGTTGTAAGCCGGAGAGATGTCCTGGAAAAGCAGAGACAGGAAAAGAAGGGTGTACTCCTTTCCACCCTGCAAAAGGGTGATGTCCTCAAGGGGCTGGTGAGAAATGTTATGCCCTATGGGGCGTTTGTTGATATCGGTGGTATTGACGGATTGCTTCATATAACCGACATGTCGTGGGGGAAGTTGCGGGACCCCAAAGAAAAGGTCTCAAGCGGGGACGAGATCGAGGTCAAGGTTATTGATTTCAATCCAGAGACGGAAAAGATTTCCCTGGGCATGAAACAGCTCCTTCCCGACCCATGGGAGGAACTGGAATACCGGTATCCTATCGGGGTGAGGGTTAAAGGCAAGGTAACCTCCATTACAAATTACGGGGCCTTTGTCGAGCTTGAGGAGGGTGTTGAAGGGTTGGTACATATCTCTGAGATGTTCTGGACAAAAAAAGTCAGGCATCCTTCATCCATCCTTGAAGAGGGGCAGGATGTCGAGGTGCTTGTACTGGGCGTTGATCAGAAAAACCGGAGAATATCCCTTGGTATCAAGCAGACCCTGCCCAATCCCTGGGACCTTCTGGAGGATTATTATCCCGAGGGTACGGTGGTGGATGCCCAGGTCAAGAATGTCACGGATTTCGGGCTGTTTGTCGGGGTGGATGAAACTATTGAAATAGACGGTCTTATCCATGTTTCAGATATCTCATGGGACAGCACGGTCAAAAACCCCAGAGATCTCTACAAAAAAGGAGATACCTTTCCGGCCAAGGTCCTTTCCATTGATCCGGATAACGAAAAGTTTTCACTGGGCATCAAGCAGCTTGGACCTGATCCATGGACCCAGGCGGCCAATGAACATCCTGAAGGAAGCGTGATAAAGGGCAGGATTACCAGTATAACGGATTTCGGCGCCTTTGTGGAAATAAGGAGCGGGGTCGAGGGGATGATCCACATCTCAGAGGTCAGCCATGACAAGGTTGAGTCCCTTTCGGAGGTCCTTGAGGTAGGAGAAGAGGTGGAGGCCGTGGTCCTTCGGGTGAGCCCGGAGAACAAGAAGATAGGCCTGTCCATCAAGGCCCTGGATAGCGGTGGTTCTGTTGCAGCCTCTGGCCATACAGGAGGTACAGGTGGTGCTGCAGCCGGGATGCAAAAGCAGTCTGACAAGGTAGGGACAAACCTTGGTGATCTGCTGAGGGATCTCAGAAGCAATCAGGAATAACAAGCTGATGAAAATACAGGGTGCGGTCCCTTGTGGGGCTGTACCCTGGAATGATTCACCATGCGCATTGCGAAACGCTGAACCGTAATGAAAAAAAAGACAAAATGGATATGGATTATCCTTGTGGTGCTGTTTGGGTCGGCCCTCATCAGGTCTGTTGCCGAAAACATGACCCCTGCTGTGGGTATGGTCAAGGTGGATGGTGCGATCACAGAGGCCATGCCCTGTCTCGATGTGATCAAAGGGTACAGGGATAATGACCGGGTAAAGGCCGTTATCGTGCGTATAAACAGTCCTGGCGGGGAAGTGGGGCCTTCCCAGGAGATTTATCAGGCACTCCTTGATTTGACCCAGGTCAAGCCGGTTATTGCCTCATTGTCCAGCGTTGGGGCATCCGGGGCCTATTATATTGCATGCGGTACAGATATGATTTATGCCCTCCCCGGTACCATGGTGGGCAGCCTCGGCGTTGTCATGGAATTTATAGATGTCAGCAATGCCCTTGAAAAGATCGGAGTCAGGGGCAGGGACATTACAAGCGGGCAGTTCAAGGATGCCGGGAGTCCTCTAAAGGAAATGACCCCTGCCGATATTGCGTATTTCACGGACCTTGTCCAGGATGTCTATGAACAGTTTATAGAAATGGTCTCATTACAAAGGGGGCTGTCCATGGAACAGGTCAGGGCATTGGCAGACGGCAGGGTATTTACCGGCAGGCAGGCCCTTTCCCTTGGGCTTGTAGACCGGCTTGGGGGTTTTAACGATGCCCTGAAAGAGGCAAAACTCCGGGCCGGGCTTAAGGGTGAGGTCAGGGTCCTGCGTCCCAGGGACCAGTCGGGATGGATGGAGAGCCTGAAAAGGCTGGCAGATGTCTCTGCGTCAGCCGTGGGCCTCTATGAGGGGAGTTTTCCCAGGGTAGAGTATATGTTAAGGAGCCGGACCATATGGAAAAAACAATAGAAAACGCATTGACCTTTGATGATGTGCTGCTTTTGCCTGCAAAGTCAGAGGTGATTCCTTCTACCGTTGATCTCTCTACATACCTTACAAAAGAGATAAGATTGAACATACCCCTGCTGAGTGCGGCCATGGATACTGTAACCGAGGCATCTACCGCTATAGCCATGGCAAGGCAGGGGGGGATTGGTATTATTCACAAGAATATGACACCCGAGGAACAGGCCGTTGAGGTGGACAAGGTCAAGAAATCAGAGAGCGGTATGATTATCGATCCAATAACCATGAGGCCTGAACAAAGGATCGGTGAGGCCCTCAGCCTTATGATGCATTACCACATCTCCGGGGTCCCCATTACAGTGGATGGCAGGCTTGTCGGGATCCTTACCAACCGGGACCTGCGTTTTGAAACCGATATGAACCGGCTTATCTCTGAGGCCATGACAAAGGATCACCTTATCACTGTCCAGGGAAAGATCACCCTGGATGAGGCCAAGGCCCTTTTGCATAGATACAAGATAGAGAAGTTGCCGGTAGTTGACTCGGATAATATGCTCAAGGGGCTTATCACCATCAAGGATATCGAGAAGGCCCAGATGTATCCCTCTTCTGCAAAGGATTCAAGCGGCAGGCTCCTTGTAGGGGCTGCTGTCGGCATATATCCTGATAACCATCAAAGGGTGCAGGCACTTGTGGGCGCCGGGGTGGATGTACTCGTGGTGGATACGGCCCATGGGCATAACAGCATGGTTATTGATACGGTCAGGGAGATCAAGGTGGAGTTTCCCGATGCCCAGGTTATTGCAGGCAATGTGGTGACGTCAGAGGCAACGGCAGACCTGATCGAGGCAGGAGCAGATGGCATAAAGGTCGGGATTGGTCCTGGTTCCATATGCACTACGCGGGTCGTGGCCGGCGTGGGCATGCCGCAGATAACGGCAATCCTCCAGTGTGCCTATGAAGGTAGAAAACACGGGGTTCCCATTATTGCGGACGGAGGGGTCAAATTTTCCGGGGACATAGCCAAGGCCATTGCGGCAGGGGCCTCAAGCATTATGATTGGATCCCTTTTCGCTGGAACCGATGAGTCCCCGGGCGAGATGATTATCTATCAGGGGCGTACATATAAGGCGTATCGCGGGATGGGGTCCATTGACGCCATGCATGCAGGATCCAGGGATCGTTATTTTCAGGACGATATCAAGGAAACAGAAAAATTTGTTCCTGAGGGGATTGTGGGAAGGGTCCCCTATCGGGGGCATATATCAGAAAACGTCTATCAGCTTCTTGGTGGATTGAGGTCCGGTATGGGATATACAGGGTGCCATAATATCAAAGAGCTGCAGACAAAGGCCACCATGGTGAAGATATCCGCCTCAGGACTCAAGGAATCACATGTGCATGATGTGATTATTGTGAAAGAGGCCCCTAACTACAAGCTGGATTAGAGACAGCTGTGGGGTTTGTTCACCTTCATTGTCATACGCAGTATTCCCTTTTAGACGGGGCCATAAGGATCGATGATCTTATCCGCTCCACCGTGGATTTCGCTCAGGATGCAGTTGCCATCACGGATCACGGGGTTATGTACGGTGCCATGGAGTTCCATGACAAGGCCAGGGCAGCCGGAATTCGACCTGTCCTTGGCTGCGAGGTGTATGTGGCACCCGGGGATATGGATAACAAGACCCCTGTTTCAGGTGAGCCAAGGAATTATCACCTGGTATTGCTTGCAAAAAATAATCAGGGTTACCAGAATCTTATGCGGCTGGTATCCCTTTCCAATATAAAGGGTTTTTATCACAAGCCCAGGGTCGACAAAAAGATTCTCCAGGACCTTAATCAAGGTCTCATTGCCATGAGTGCCTGCCTTCAGGGGGAGATCCCATACTGGCTGCTCCGGGACAATCCAGAGAGGGCGCAAGGGGCGCTGGAATTTTATCGTTCCACCTTTGACTCGCGGTTTTACCTGGAGATCCAGGAAAACAAGCTCTCTGATCAGGACAGGGTCAACCCCATGATCGTGGACCTGGGCAAACAATTTGATGTGCCCATTGTGGCCACGAATGACTGCCACTATCTTCACCGCTCGGATGCCGGTGCGCACGAGGCATTGCTGTGTATACAGACCCAGAAGACCATACATGACAAAGACCGGATGAGATTTGCCACGGATCAGCTTTACCTGAAGAGCCCGGAAGAGATGGCCTCAAGTTTTTCATGGATACCAGAGGCCGTTGAGATGACCGGCGAGGTTGCCAGTCAATGCGAGGTGGAGATCCCAAAGGGGCTGTATTATTTTCCTGTGTTGCCGGATGTAAAAGAGACCCCGCCCGAAGAGCTTATTAACTCAAGGGCAAAAAAAGGGCTTGATGCCAGGCTTGAAGGTAAAGTGACAGATGAATACGCAGCCCGTCTTTCTTCAGAACTTGAGATCATTATTTCCATGGGTTTTCCGGATTATTTCCTTATCGTTGCAGACTACATACAATATGCAAAAAACAATGATATCCCGGTAGGCCCTGGAAGGGGGAGTGCTGCAGGCTCCCTTGTGGCCTATGCCCTCGGGATCACGGACATGGATCCCATACGGTGGAATCTCTTTTTTGAGCGGTTTCTCAATCCTGAGCGCAAGAGCATGCCGGATATCGATGTGGATTTTTGCCAGGCAAGAAGGGACGAGGTGATCGAGTATGTCAAAAACACCTATGGTGCGGAT
>JAYEKR010000042.1:8257-23963 GCA_034661115.1 Thermodesulfobacteriota bacterium
GCCAGATCACCACCTTTGGCAATATGAAGGCAAAGGCGGTTGTCCGCGACGTGGGGAGGGTCCTTGGGATGAGCTATGCCGAGGTGGACCGGATCGCCAAGCTCATACCCAATGATCTGAATATGACCCTGAAAAGGGCGATTGATGAAGAACCCAGGTTAAGGGAAATTATAGAGAAAAACAATGAGGTGGCAAGACTCAAGGATATCGCCATCTCCCTGGAGGGTTTGAGTCGTCATGCATCTGTCCATGCCGGTGGGGTCGTGATATCCGATGACAAACCCCTGATGGACCATGTCCCGGTCTACGTGGACAAAAAGGGCATGCTTATAAGCCAGTACGACAAGAAATATGTTGAGCGTGTGGGGTTGATCAAATTCGACATGCTCGGGCTCAAGACATTGACGGTTATCCATAAGGCCGTCGAGATATTGCATGCAAGGGGTGTGGATGTCGATATCTCAAACCTGGACCTGGATGATCCAGAGGTGTACAGCCTTATCGGGGACGGGGACACTGCCTGCGTGTTTCAGCTGGAAAGCTCGGGCATGAGGCAGATGCTCCGGCAGCTCAAACCATCGAAGTTCGAGGATATTATTGCTGCGGTTGCCCTCTACCGGCCCGGACCCATGGCTGTTATCCCTTCCTATATTGCAAGGAAAGGTGGACGGGAAAAGATAGAATACCTTCATCCATCCCTGGAAGCTATCCTCAGAGAGACCTATGGTATTATTGTGTACCAGGAACAGGTGATGCAGATTGCACAGGTCATGGGCGGTTATTCTCTTGGAAAGGCGGATCTTTTGAGGAGGGCCATGGGCAAGAAGATCAAAAAAGAGATGGCAAAACATCGCCAGATCTTTGTTGACGGCGCAACCCAAAAGGGCATTTCCGAAAAGATCTCGTCCGAGGTCTTTGCCCTGATGGAAAAGTTTGCCGAGTATGGATTCAATAAATCCCATGCAGCGGCCTATGCCCTTGTGTCCTTTCAGACCGCATATCTCAAGGCACACCATTTCAATGAGTTTATGGCAGCCAATCTCACCCTGGACCTGAATGACAGTGATAAGGTGGTAAAGCATATTGCCGAGTGCAAGGCCAAGGACGTCCCTATCCTTTCCCCGGACATCAATGAGAGTTCGTGGGAGTTTGTCCCAACCCCAAATGGTATACGTTTCGGCCTGACTGCCATCAAGAACGTGGGGCAGGGAGCCGTGGATGTAATCCTGCAGGAGAGACAGAAAAATGGAGGGTTTAAGGGGATTGAAGACCTTATCCAGAGGGTAGCTCTCTCAAAGGTGAACCGCAGGGTCATTGAGGCCATGATCCGTGTCGGCGTCTTTGACACACTCCACCCAACCCGCCGTGCCCTTATGGATGTGCTGGAGGGTATGATGGCCAGGGCCCAGCGCATGAGCAGAAATCGGCAGAGCGCACAGGCATCCCTGTTCAGTCTGGAGGAGTTTGAAGAAGAGGAAAACCGGGAGATGGAGATCCCTGATATGCCGGACTGGGATAACGATGAAAGACTCCGGATGGAGAAAGAAGGCATGGGGTTTTATGTATCCGGTCATCCATTGAAGAGGCATATGGGTGTTGTAAAAAAATACACAACGGCAAATACCCGGGATATTGCGGATAATACAGGAAACGTGATTATCGCAGGCATGCTCAATGGACTGAATATCATGCGTACCAGGAGTGGTGAGACCATGGCCAAGGCGGAGGTCGAAGACCTTGAAGGCTCTGTGCCGGTTATCTTTTTTCCCAGGACATTTGGCCAGAACCAGGAGATAATCACCTCTGAGACCCCGGTTGTTATCAGGGCCGACATAAAATATTCCGTTGCGAGCGATGCTGAGGGTGAAACAGAGAAGGAATACCCGGAACTCATTGCACAGGAGGTTTACCCCATTGACAAGGCCAGGGAGGTCCTGTCCGCCCGGATCCTTGTATCTATAAAAGAGAGCGCAACTATTTCCGGGATTGTCGCGCTCAAGGATGCGGTGAGCGCATTCAAGGGAACATGTGTCTTGAGTTTTGAGGTCAAAACCCAGGGGGTCGTGGTAAATATCGATGCGGGAAGCAGCTATATGGTTGACCCGACAAAGGACCTGGTTGAGAGGATCAAGGGTTTTTCCATTGTCAACGGGGTGGAGGTTCAATGAGAGATTCTGAGAGCTTTGCCGACATAGACCGGGCATTAAGGCAGCTGGAAGAAAGCGTGGCCCGGTTCAAAGATGAGGATACAAAGCAGACCCTGAAAGGGATCAATGACCTGAGAGAAAGGCTCTACGGGAGTATATCCAGGTGGAGCAGTATCGAGCTGTCAAGGCATATGCACCGGCCCGGCAGCGATGCGTTTATCGATGGAATTTTTTCATCGTTCATGGAAATCCATGGGGACCGCAGGTATGGTGATGACGTCGCCCTCACAGGGGGTTTTGCCATGCTGGGTAAGACCCCGGTAATGGTGATTGCGCACAAGAAACATTCTCCCGGGGCAAAGGATTATATGAAGTACCACTACGGGATGGCGTCTCCCTCAGGTCATTACAAGGCGATGCGGCTTATGCGGCTGGCTGAAAAGGCGCACAGGCCTGTCATCACCTTTGTGGATACGCCTGGCGCATACCCGGTCCCCTCTGCCGAAGACCAGGGCCAGGCCTTTTCCATCGCTCAATGTATATCCACCATAGCCGAGGTGAAAACTCCGGTTATTGCCTGTATCATCGGAGAGGCCGCATCCGGAGGCGCCCTGTCAATAGGGTTTGGTGACCGTATCATCATGCTTTCCAATGCCTTTTACAGCGTGATTTCTCCGGAGGGGTTTTCCTCCATTGTATATGGCGATGCGTCAAACAGGAAAAAGGCCGCGGATGAACTGGAGGGCACAGGTGTGGATCTCTTTGAAAAGGGCATGGTGGACAGCCTTGTCAGGGAGCCTACAGGTGGGGCACAGAACGATTCCAGCGGGGTAATTACAGAAACCGGCCGTGTGATTACCGGATATGTCCAGGAGCTTGTGGCAATGGATATAAAAGAACTCATGGAGGCCAGGGCTCGCAGGATCGAAAGGCTTTTTTAAGGTAAGGAGCATTTTTTGCCTGAAGGGGTTTTTCCAGGGGAAAAAGGTTCCCTCAAGTCTGAAGGAGAATTGGCCGATCTGTGTCTGTAGTATGGCATCATCCTTGCTTGGATTGTGCAGGAGGAATCTATGAAGGTGGATCCGAATATGATTGTTGGGACGGTTGGCCCTGTAAAACACAACCAGGCAACACATATGGGTGCGTTTGAGGACCTGCTTAAGGGGGCAGAGGCAAAGGAAGGTATTTCGGGGACCAAGGAGGTTGGGTCCATTGTCCCCATGGCATCTCCGGATCTCTTTAAGATCGAGGCCTTGAGCCGCAGTGAACAGGCGCTTGATATGCTGGAGGGATATTCAAACGCCATGGCCGATCCCTCTGTGGGGCTCGGATCTCTGTCTTCCATGGTGGATGAGCTGTCTGACATGAAGGATAATCTCAAACATGCATCCATGGCAGTGAGTACGGATGATCCTCTCAGGGCAATGATGGATGAACTTGATTCCACCATTGCCTCCGAGATTATGCGTTTTAAACGGGGCGATCTAGTCGGGTGAGCTGGCCTTTCATTGCAGGGTTGGCAGGCCTTTTTATCGGGAGCTTCCTCAATGTATGCATCTATCGCATCCCGAAAAACGAGTCTATTGTATGGCCTTCCTCCCATTGTCCTGTATGTAAAAAACCCATCAAACCATGGGATAATATACCGGTACTGAGCTACCTTATCCTCAGGGGGCATTGCCGGGATTGCGGGGCGCCCATATCCTTGCGCTACCCCACGGTCGAGATCCTGAGTGCCCTGCTGGCCATCGGGCTTATCTATTCCTTTGGCCCGACAACAACCTTTGTGATATATTATATATGGGTCTGTATACTCGTGGTCATCACCTTTATCGATCTGGATTTCCAGATCATACCGGATCGTCTCAGCCTCGGAGGTATTGTCTTCGGGCTTGCCTGTGTGTATTTCCTTCCCCTTGGTTTTACGGATGCCCTGCTGGGGCTTTGCCTGGGTGCCGGCGGTCTTTTGGTCGTTATCTATGGTTATTATTTTTTGACCGGGAAACAGGGTATGGGTGGCGGAGACGTAAAACTCCTTGGCATGATAGGTGTGTTCACCGGGGTCAGGGGCGTGGTATTCACCCTGTTCTCGGCCTCTTTGATCGGTACTGTTGTGGGTGTTGCATGGCTTGTTATGCAGAAAAAAAACATGAAGACCGCCATCCCCTTTGGCCCGTTTCTTTCTCTGGGCGCATTGCTCTATGTGTTTTGGGGACCGCGCCTGATAGACTGGTATTTCGGATTCCTGTAGAGGGTCTCGGTTTAAATAATAAGGGCTTGAAATTTTTTTTGCGGGGCCATCAATATTTAGTGATTAATATGGACCCTGTAAATTTTATTGCAAATAGGATATAGGGTCTTCATGGGCATTATTGAACTGAAAAACGACAATGAGGTTTACGAGTACCTGAATAAATTAGATGAACGCAACCAGAAGATAATTGCGCTCGATATAGAAGCCGAGTTCAACCTCCATTGCTATGGCGAGCATCTATGCCTTATCCAGATCTTTGACCAGGAAAATGAAATTATTATTGATCCGTTTAAATTCAAAGACAGGGACAGCATAAAGAAATTACTGGAAAAACGTGACCTGTTAAAGATCATGTATGATTCATTAAGCGATGCAGCGCTGCTTGAAAATGAATACAATATCAGGTTAAAAGCTGTCCTCGACCTGAGACCCGCAGTTACCCTCCTGGAGCATCCAAAACAGAGCCTGGCGCATGTCCTCGATGAGGAGCTGGGGATTGTTCCTGTGAATAAAAAGAAGTTCCAGAGACATAACTGGATGAAAAGGCCGATCAACAAAGATGCCATAGAATATGCCATGGGTGACGTGAGATATTTATTCAGGTTAAAGGATGCTTTGTTTGATAAACTCAAAAACAATGGATTGCTGGATACCTATATCCTCCACAATCTTATGATCCAGGATGGAACCAGCCATAAGAATAAAAAGGCAAAACATGAAAAAGCAAAAGGGTATTACCGTCTTGATAAAAGACAGCAGGAGATCTTCAAAGAGATCTTTACCTTAAGAGATGCATTTGCAAAAAGGATTAATAAACCGCCCAATTATGTTTTCAGTAATATTAAGCTGCTTGATCTGTGCAAAAAAAATATCCAGGACCCGAATTTTGTTAAACAGGGGATTAACCACAAGATTGAGCATTCGATACGGGATGAAATTTTCGATCGGTTCACTGCAATTGTACAAGGCCGGTCAAAGATATCGGATAGTGTAAGTTCTCAATAATCTCCGGGGGCTTTGAAAAGCCGGTGTCATAATTATTAATGTTTGTCCCGTAGAGGCGGGCATCCAGAGCTTTTACGGGTATTGTGGCCTCCCTTTTCACTAAAATGACGTTTGGAGCCAGGGTTTATTGAGACCTTATCGGATAACCGATAAAAAAAGGCAGCTTCAATATGGGGACAATGGATACAGGCTTTTATCCTGCAATGTGTCGGGGTGTATTGCCGGGCAATCAACCGATCCAACGATCTGTATACAGGAGAGGGTCATGACAAATAACGATATATTAAAAAAACTCAGGATTGCATTGAAGCTCAGGGATACGGATATCATCGATATCCTGAAGCTTGCTGATTTTGATATCAACAGGACCGAACTGTCTGCCCTGTTCAGAAAGGAAGGGCATGCAAACTACAAGGAATGTGGAGACCAGATCTTAAGACGTTTCTTAAATGGCCTTATTATCCGCAACAGGGGAAAAAGAGAGCGATAACTCTCGAATAAAGCCCGGGCCTGTGTGCCCCGGGACAAAACATTTCACCTGGACTTCACAACGGATGCAGGAGAAAAATCAAAGGGGACATTTTATGGCAGGGTTATTAAGGACAAGGATTGTATGGCAGATATAGGGGGGTTAAACACGCTCACAATAGTCAGGAAACTTGATCAGGGGGCGTATCTTGACGGCAATGAACTCGGGGAGATACTGCTCCCTGGCAGGTATGTGCCTGAAGATTGCACGCCCGGAGACACCATGGAGGTCTTTATCTACATCGATTCAGAAGGCCTCAGGGTTGCCACCACTGAAAGGCCTTATGCCATGGTCGGGCAAATTGCAAGGCTGGAGGTTGTCGAGGTCAATTCTTCCGGGGCCTTTCTTGACTGGGGCCTGCCAAAAGATTTACTGGTGCCTTTTAGGGAACAGAAACAGCGGATGGAAACAGGTAGATCCTATATTGTTTTTGTCTATCTCGACCATAAAACCAAACGCATTGCCGCCTCTTCAAGACTGGACAGTTTTCTTGATACGCACCCGGCCTCTTTCGATGAAGGGCAGGAGGTGGAATTGTTTATCTGCGATACGACAGATCTTGGTTATAAGGTCATTATCGACGATACACACTGGGGGATGCTCTATAAAAACGAGGTGTTCCAGTCTTTGACACAGGCCGACAGGGTAAAGGGGTTTATTAAAAAAATCAGGGAGGACCAGAAGATCGATGTCTGCCTGCAGAAACCCGGCTATGAAAAGGTCGCTGGCATATCTCAAAAGATTATCGATATGCTGAGAAAACAGGGCGGTTTTATCCCTGTGACCGACAAGAGTTCCCCTGATATTATTTACGAGATGTTCGGAATAAGCAAGAAGACATACAAAAAGGTGGTAGGCGCCCTGTACAGAAAAAGGCTGATCGTTATTGAATCCAACGGGATAAGACTTACCAAATGAACAGCCCTGCGGCGAAGAGAGAAAAATTATGGGAATAGAAGATATGGGTGGTACTAAGAGAATAAATATCAGGCCGGGTCTCAAGGTATCTATTGTATTAAAGAAAGACCAGCGATCCGGCGAACTCACGCACGGTACGGTCAAGGATATCCTGACAAAATCGTCGACCCATCACCACGGCATCAAGGTCCGTTTGGAAAGCGGTGAAATAGGCCGGGTCAAAGAGATGCCGGGGTGAAAAAAGGCAAAGCTACCCAGCCCGGTGGGCCTTACGGGCAGATGTGATCTTTTGATGTGAGCCTGAATCTTTGGCTCAAGCTTGGCGTGGGTGCCTGTCTTGTCGTTCCTGCTTCATTTCTGGAAAGATCGCCTGATGGCATTGAAAGAAGCGTTAAGCCATCTACTGTACGATCTTTGAGACCTTGGATCTTTAAAGCAGGGCCTCTTTCCTGAGCCGGTTGACGACCTCGATGATGGTGTTGCTGCGGTCCATGGTATAGAAGTGCAGGCCGTCGACGCCATGCTTGAGCAGGTCACGGCACTGGTTGGTGGCAAAGTCGATACCGTAGCGCACGCAAGCCTTGGGGTCATCCTGCGGCAGTTGGGCGAGTTTGTCACGTAGTGCATCGGGGATTGTCGCCCCGCAGACTTTTGCAAGGCCTTCCATGAGTTTCACGCTGTAAATCGGCATAATCCCGGGGATAATGGGGACTGTAATGCCGATAGCCCGTGCGCGCTGAACAAAATCAAAGAAGCTCTCATTATCATAGCAGTATTGCGCAATAATAAATCTGGCGCCGTTGTTGACCTTGAGCCTCAAGTATTCAAGATCTTTTTCTTTGCTCGGGGCTTCCGGATGCCCCTCGGGATACCCGGCTGCGCCGAGGCAGAATGCATAGCTCGATGTGATAAAGTCCAGCAGTTGAGATGCATGCTGAAAGCTCTCTGGGTGGGGGGTAAATCCGTCAATGTTGCGGGGTTTATCTCCCCTCACGACGAAGAGCGTCTCCACGCCGAGTTTTGCATATTTGTCAAGGACAGAGGTGATATCGTTTGGCCCCAGGCCGTATCCGGCAAAATAGGTGATAACGTCAAGGCCTTTTTCCTGGATGAGTTTACGGGCAAGGTGGTAGGACCCCTCCCGGGTGGAACCGCCTGCACCAAAGGTTACCGAGACAAAGTCCGGGTTAAGGGATGCAAGCCTGTCAATGACGCTGTCGAGCTTTTCAGCAGCCTGTTCATCACGCGGGGGGAAAAACTCAAAAGACACAACAGGCCTTTTGTTTTTTTCAATCAAATCACTCATTCGCATTTATTGAACCTCCTTATGTTTGTAATCCCTTTGATCCCAATACAACCTAAATTTCGGCGACCGATGAGAAAAACAAGGCCCCCTGTATTTCCCTGTCATGCCGGGTCGAGTATGAATTCAATTATTTAGTATAACAGATATCAAGGCATATGATCAATGGCAGGAACACCCCTGGAACAGGGATTGATTCACTGGAGTTTGATCATATGCGCAGGGGATCAGGAAGTGTTATATGCAAAAAATGACAGGTATGATACTGCGTGGAACACAGGAAAAACCGAATTATGGGTAAAAAAAACAGATGCGCTGATTATTCTCAGCCGGATGTTCATGAGTATGAGCTGCCCGGGGACTGGATCGTTCTGGTCGGCAAGACCGATAAGGACAATGATCTTTTGAGCACTTGTGTGGCAGGACCTGAAGACTGGTGGTTTCACGTACGCTCTTTGCCGGGCAGCCATGTAATCCTCAAGGCAAGGCAGGGCGAAGAGCCGGACCGGGAAACACTGAAAAAGGCCGCATCCATAGCCGCGTATCATAGCAAGGCCAGGAATGCCGGGCGCACCCCGGTTTCTGCAACACGGGCATGTAATGTAAAAAAACCCCGCAGAGCAAAGCCCGGCACTGTGCAGATTCGCCAGGAGATCATCCTGAAAGTCAAACCCTGTCTGCCCTGATCAACAAAGAAAAAAGGCCTTGGGTCCCTGGATTTGTTTTTGCCTTTTATGATAGATTTGTTCACCGTTTCTTGGTGGCTTTGTGCGATTTGTGTAGTTCATTTGCGAACGGACACTCAAGACATGATTTTTTATACTATGATAGTATGTAAATTCAATCTATCCAAATTATGGGATGCAGGCCCGGGTCAGAGGGGGAAAGATGAACATACAAAGGGTTGCATCCTTGACTGCGTTTTTATCCTTTATCGCTTTGATTTTTACAATCATTGTGTTTTATATGACCCAGCAAGAGATATATCTTGTTATAAGGGATAGGTTGCAAAAACAGTATGATTATTGAAATATAAGGAGGTGCTGGTTTGATGCAAACGGAGATTACGGCCCCCATGGATCTATTGGACAGCCAGGGGCATATTACTGAGCCCGGATGGGCAAGGCAGCCTTACTGGCATTATGACAGGAAACAGATCAAGGCGGGTTGGCACCGCATCAAGGAGTGGGATTATTATGCGATCCTTTCCCATGACAAGGGGGTCGGTGTCACCCTTACCATGAGTGATCTGGGTTATGCCGGGGCATTTGCCATATGCTGGCTGGATTTCAATACGGGCTATTATCATCAGGTGGATACCATGACCCTGTTGCCAAGGGGGAAAACCGGGTTTTCAGCGGGCAGTTCAGACGGGAAAATTGTGCACTCAGACAAAAAGCTCTCCATTGAGTTTGCATGTGAAGGGGGTCTGCGTACCCTGCGTTTTGATGCCCCGGGGATTGTGGATGCGCAAGGCAAGACAGGGATCAGCGGGTCTATCGTACTGAGACAGCCCAAGGGGTTTGAAAGTATGAATATCGCCACCTCATGGAGCGAGGACAGGAGGGCGTTTTATTATAACCGCAAGATCAACTGCATGCCTGCCAGCGGGGAGATACAGACCGGATCCGGCCGCGTGGAACTGGACCCGAACACGGATTTTGGCTGTCTTGACTGGGGACGGGGCCGCTGGACATATAAGAACCGTTGGTACTGGAGTTCTGCCTCCGGCCTGGTGGATAATGTCCCCTTTGGCTGGAACCTGGGATATGGGTTTTCTGACCGCACCCCTGCGAGCGAAAACGTGATTTTTTATGACAACAAGGCCCATAAGCTCCAGGATGTAACCTTTCATTTTGATGCAAAGGACTATATGAAACCCTGGCGGTTTACCAGCAGCGATGAACGCCTTGACATGGTATTTGATCCTGTCATGGACCGGAATTCCAGTTTCAATGTATGGCTGATCCGTTCCATTCAGCACCAGGTATTTGGGTATTTCACGGGCAGCGCCCGTCTCGATAATGGAACAATCATAAAGATAAACCGGTTCCCGGGATTTGCAGAAGACGTCTTGAACTGGTGGTAGGTTTACATATACACCCAGAACACATCCCGTTTTATACGCCTGGCCTGGGCCTTTGCGGCCAGGTAACCCTTTTCTATATAGGTGTCGATGTGTTCAAAGTCAGACCAGTTGTAGCCTCCGATGTCCGGGCGGATCATGCGGTCAAAGCGTTCTGATGTACAGACATTCGCAAAATCTCTTGTAATATCATAGCTTCTGAATACCACATCCAGGCTGTGAATCAGGTGATCGTCAGAAGATGACAGCGGAAGCACATCCCTGGTTACATCCACGCCTATGATATAGTCTGGCCGGAATGTCTTTGCAAGGTAGTATGGCACCATCTCGGCCACCCCTCCGTCCACCAGGAGCATGCCATTGGATGCTACGGGCGGGAAAAACCCGGGCGAGGCGCAGCTGGCCTGAAGGGCCTTTGTCAGATCACCGTCGCAAAGCACGATTGGGTTGCCTGTAACGAGATCTACGCTGAGACATTTGAAGGGGAGCTTCATGTCTTCAAATGTGTTTTCACCCACTAGGGTTTTCATATTCAAAAGAAAACGTTCCGGCGTTACCAAAGAGGGCCTTGTCAATGCCATGGTATAAAAATACCCTTTTTTCAGGGAGACCTGGATCCGTTTAAGGAAGGAAAAAGATTGATCGGGTCTTTCAAAATTCTCCATTATCCGGGTTGTCTCCTGAAAGAAATCAGATTCCATGTATTGCCTGATCTTTTTTTCCGTGGTGTCAATATTCATGTACAGGCTGTAAAGCGCGCCCACGATGCTGCCCAGGGAGGCACCGGCCACTGCATCGATGGGGATGCCCTCTTCAAGGAGGGCGCGGATGACGCCGATATGCGCGATACCCCTGGCGCCACCGGCACCCAAGGCCAGGGCAACCCTTTTCTTTTTTCTGAGCCTCATTGCAGTTTTACCCGGTATTCATCCTGGTCCATATCCTGAAGATAGACCGCATAGTAGCTGCCGCCCGGGTGATCAAACCATTTTTCTGCTGTTGCACGGCATTTTTTGCATGCCCCCCATGGCAAATGTATGCACAATACCTTGTATCCGGTGGATGCCGTTGATTCTATACGAAACGTGCCCGGACACTCCCTGCACATGCGGATAGTCTCGTCCTGGTTTTCTGAGATGCCGTCTGTGTCGTAAAAGATGCTTCGCTGACTGTGTTCGTATTCCCTGGTCGAGGTATGTCCCCGGCCCTTCCATCTGGAGAGAAGCGTCTGCGTGAGCCGTTCGATATATTCCATGACCCTGTCTGATTCGAGGAGAGTGGCCGGGTCGAGATCCGGTTCGCGTATATATGAGTAGTCAAGCCCTGCCAGGGCCAGGATGATGCCTGTATTGACATAGGGCAGAGCCTTTTCGATGGAATATCCACCCTCCAGCACACAGATGTCCGGCGCCAGGACCTCATTGAGCCGGGCATATCCGTTTGCAGTAAAGGCCATGTCTGTCAGTGGATCGGAATAGTGATTGTCCTGTCCTGCAGAGTTTATGACAAGGTCAGGGCCGAATGAATCCAGGACCGGCAGGACCAGGTTTTCAATCACATGCAGGTATCCGGCATCGCCGGTTTGCGGTGGAAGGGGCACATTCAAAACCAGGCCAGGGGCATTGGGCCCACCGTTTTCCTCTGGAAAACCTGAGCCCGGATACAGGGTGCGGCCGTCCTGGTGCAGGGAGATGTAGAGTACATTGGGGTCATGCCAGTAGATGTCCTGCGAACCGTCACCATGGTGACAGTCCGTGTCCACGATGGCGATCTTTTTTACGGACGGATAGTTTTTTCTTATCCACTCGACCATCACGGCCTCTATATTGATGTTGCAGAAGCCCCTTGCCCCCTGGACCACGCGCATGGAATGATGTCCAGGTGGCCTGACCAGGGCAAAGGCCCTTTCAACGTCATGATCAAGCACGTGCCTGGCCGCCTCTATACATCCCCCTGCGGAGATATTATGGGAAGGGGTAATCCTGGAGGATACATCAGGGACACAGAAATGTACGCGGCTGATATCTTCTGGTGTTGCAAACCCGGCCTTGTATTCAACGATCCCATCTATATCAGAGAGCCCCTCTTCCATGACCTGGTCCTGGGTATAGAGCAGTCTTTCCTTTCTTTCCGGGTGAGAGGGGCTTATCTCCCAGTCATACGCAGGGAAGAATATGAGCCCTGTTCGGGTCTTTGCCTTCATGCCTCTCCCCTCCATCCCGCGATAAGGCCGGGTCTTGTCTGCACCTTGAGCCTCATGTTTCTGCCTGCTGTGCTGAAACCCCGCACCATATTGAAACTCTGCGCGTCCAGGATATCCATCTCCATCCCCCCTTCGAGACCCAGTCGCTCTGCGTTCTGCCGGAGCCTTTGTCTGCCCATCTCCCCAAGATCATCCAGGCTGAGGCCCGGTTGTATCTTTTCATCGATATCCAGTTCAGGGCATAAGACCTTCTGGTATTGAGTGTCAGCCAGCAGGGTGATCTCTGCGGTTGTCCTGGCAAGGGCGGCCCCCAGGGCGTTTGCAACGGTGGAGAATCTGGGTACCACGCATTTCAGGGAAAAGGCCTCTTCAATATATTTTTTCAGCTTTTCGGCCGGCGCACCTATGACCATGATTTTATCGATATGGATCTCTTCCGGATGGAGCATCTCGTGGACCGTGTACACCGGATGTGCATTGATATCCTTGATAAGGGCGTCTGCGGCATCTTTGATGGTACGAGTCATGGTCCTTAGGATCTCTTGCGCGGTCTTTTTGCGGTCCGTATTAAGCATGGATGCGATTTGGTCGATGGCCTCTGCCGAACTGTGGAGATCACCCCTGTCAAACTCACCGAGAACAGCAAGAGCGTCCATGGGCGTGGGTGTGTCTCCACCCATGGCGCAGGGCACACCTTTGCGTTTAGGCCCCACACAAAGCGTGTTTTTTTCAACAGAGACAGCGGAGTCTCCGCCCGCGCCCACACTGACCATGTTCAGACCACGAACCAGGGTCTTGAGTCCGCCGATCTTTGCCCCCCTTATTTCAAACACGGGCTGGTTTTCCACCAGGAGGCCGATATCCGTTGTGGTCCCGCCTATATCAAGCACTAATGTATTGCCACTGTCCTTATGCAGGGCAATGCCCCCCATCATGCTGGCTGCCGGCCCGGACATGATGGTTTCAACCGGTATCCTGCCCGCTGCAGAGAATGCATAGGTGCCGCCGTCTGCCTTGAGAAAGAACAGGGGGGCCTTTATGCCGAGACGTGAAAGGGCATCTTTTACCGACCGGGAGAATTTTTCATGCAGTGGCATTACCGCGGTATTGAGAAAGGTCGTGTTTATACGCCTTGGAAAACCAAGGCCGCCTCCCATGTGATTGCCGAGGGTGAGGTATTGGAATCTCTCCGATGCCATATCATGGATCTGCCTTTCATGGACCGGGTTTCGTGTGGAAAATTTGGACACAATGCCAATCCCCTTTATGCCCTTTTTTTCCAGATCTTCACATACCCTGCTGATCTGGTGCGGGTCAATGCACGTGAATTCCCTGCCGCGGTGGTCAACCGCCCCATCTACCAGGTGAAAATTGTCATTGAGAAAGAACGTTTTCGGATCAATACCAGGGCCGGCAGAGATGATCATGCCGGTGGGTGCATAGTCACCCGTAATAATAGCATTGGTGGAAAGCGTGGTGGAGAGGGCCACTCGCTTAATGTCTGCGTAATCTATATTAAGGCCCTGCGTAGCCGAGATAATGGATTCCACCAAATTGGCCCCTGTGATGACCTTTGAAACAGCAAAGACCGCCCTGTCCTTTATACAGACCGCATCTGTATGTGTCCCCCCGATGTCTATCCCGATAATCATAATTTCTCCTCTATCATTGTGGCGATATCCTGTTTTTCCACCCTTTTGGGGTTGTTCGCGGTTGACCTGCCGATGCCCCTGGATGCGATTCCTTCGATGTCCCGAATTGTGATTCCCAGCTCGGAGAATCGCGTACAAAGGCCTGTTTGCTGCATAAGGTCATCCACTCTGGCGATTATCTCGTGTGTATTGCTGCATTCAAAGGTATTCAATATGATATCACGGATATCACCGGAAAGGTCTTTCATGTTGAACCGTATAAACCCGGGCAGAAACATGGCGCAGGCATGGCCGTGAGGTACACCGAACATGGTGGTAAGGGGATAGGATGCCGGGTGGATACCTGTTACCCCTGTATTGGAAAAGGCAAGCCCGGCGAGCAGGCTTGAGTACATCATGGAGTCACGTGAATCTTTGTTTGACATACAGGAAGAGGCAAGAGAGGTGAGAACCCCTTTCACTGCCCTGGAGGCAAAGATACGGGTCAATGGATTCGAGCGCCTTGACCATAGGGATTCAAGGGCATGGCAAAGGGCATCCATGCCGGTTGATGCGGTAACCACGGCAGGCATGGAATATGTAAGTCCTGGATCGAGGAGTGCGGTCTCGGGAATGAGCATGGGTGATGTATATGAAATCTTTGATAGATCCGCCTCATTGACGAGTACGCTGACAGGGGTGACCTCCGAGCCTGTACCGCTTGTCGTTGGAACGGCAATGAGTGGGGGCATGCCCAAAGGGGCTGCTTTTTTTTTGATGAAATATTCTTCTACCCCTGCATTGCCAGAGGCCGAAATCCTGGCGGCTTTGGCTGCATCCATGGCGCTTCCTCCGCCTATGGCAATGATCAGATCCGGCCCGAATGCCCGCATCTGATCTGCAAGGGTGTTTGCCAGACAAAATCCGGGGTTGGGGGTAACCGCGTGTCCTGTCATATAAACGGCATCTGTGAAGATCCCTTCGAATGCAGAACCGATGGGTTCCCGGCCGAGGGTCCTGCTGCCGGATACAATAAAGACCCTTTTGCCCCGGACAAGGGGTTCAAGGTCATTCAGGCTTCCCCAGTGAACCCGGGCAGGCATGGAATAATGAAATGATTGTCCGGATAAAGGAATATCGATTGACATGGTTTGACCGTATCACATTTGACCGTATCACAAAAGATAAATGGAAAACAGACCACTTTTTATAGAGGCATTTGTGCAGTGTCTCAACCTTACAAACTCAAGTTAACTTTATGGTATAAACCCGCATGAGCGCAACTCATGCGGGTTTATAAGCGTGTATCTGTGGTCTTCAGGATGTCTTTTGTTCACACCGGCCGGTTTATTTTGAATCCATAGCAGGCTACCTGTATTTTTGCATGATATTGTGCTATGTTTCCCTTATGCTGGATTACATCCTGCCTTCTTCATGCCTTGTCTGCGGATCAGGAGAGAATGTGGTGAATGGTTTGTGCCAAACCTGTCGGGGGCAGCTAAGGTCCCTTGGTGATCAGGTCTGTGAGATATGCGGGGTGCCTCTGCCCTTGGGAGGGGTATGTCTGGGGTGTCAGCAGGATCCTCCTCCCTATGACCGGATGCTCAGTGCGGCCGGTTATGAGGGGATT
>JAYEKR010000043.1:0-5678 GCA_034661115.1 Thermodesulfobacteriota bacterium
CTCCCGTCATTCCCGTTCGCCTCCCGTCATTCCCGTTCGCCTCCCGTCATTCCCGTTCGCCTCCCGTCATTCCCGTTCCCCTCCCGTCATTCCCGCGAAGGCGGGAATCCAGTGTTCCAGGTAATTCCTGTTTCTGGACCCCCGCCTTCGCGGGGGTGACGGTTATCCCTGTGATATTATATAGGAGTCTAACTCCGCGTTCTCTGCTCCTCAGCGGTGAGGCCTTTTTCATTCTTGGTTGTGAGCGCAGCTCATGCGGGTTTATATCAACAAAATAAAACCCAGGGGCTCAGCGCATGGAAGGGATCATTTTATAGAAGGTCGTCTCGACCTCTTTTACAATGGTATTCAGCCAGGCAGTGCCCTTTGTTCGTGTCTCCTGAGGCAGCCCCCGTATTGTTGAGATATATCCCCTGGCCCCGGATTGCCCTGCATCCACAAGGGCCTGGATAAAGGCATCTCTTTTGGCATCTTCCCCTGATGTGGACCGTAATGCCTGCAATGTCTCTTCGAGTTTATCCCACCCCGAGGACAAGGCCTTTTTCTGTTGGACAAGCTTTATTGATGCATCTGGGCCCATTGCCTTCTGATACGCATCAATGGATGGATCCATCTTTTTTGCAAGGGCCCCGAGGCGTTTGATCCGTTCATCCAGCGCCAGATCACATTTTTCCATGAGGCCCGTGAACAGGGCCTGTTCCTGGGCGCTTGGGCCGAAAAACATGGAACGTATGTGTCGATACCATGCCTTCAATGCAATGAGGTTTGCGATATAGAGGATATTATTGTGTGTCTTCCTTTTTATCTCCCAGTATACGCCCGGGATAAAAGTCTTTGTTGCAGCCTTGGTATCCTGGCCAATGACGATCTTTCCATCTCCCGGGAGGTCACCCCTGAATACCGTTCCTGCGGCTATTATTGTTCCGAATCCAAGCATGGACGGCCCGACAATGCCACCCTGCCCGCCGAGGAATATGGGGCTCTGGTCAAGCATGACGCCCCTTGGCACATCACCAAACAAAGAGGCCGTGGCCTTGTCCTGGTTTGGCGTATAATTAAAGTGGATGTATGAGCTGCCAACCTCGCTGTGGTCTTTGCGGCTTGTGCCTCCTGCCATAAAACAATCGCAGAGATTGATCAGGCTCCCTAGTGTGACAAAGGGCATGAGTACGGTCTGCTTGATCCCAACAGTGTGTCCGCCGCTGGCTTCCTCTTCAAGGATACAGGCGTCACGGACATGCGCACCGGATGCCATTGTGGATCGGTCCAGAAAAACGGATTTTTTGAAAGAACCACCCTTGAGCTCCACATCGCTCCCGATCTGGCAGTCCTGGATGGTAGCCGGTGACTCCTGGCCCAGTTTTGTGCCACCCATTATAAGGGTATTGCTGCCATATATCCTGCATCCAGGATATATGGTCACACCTGGTGAGATTTTTTCGAGATCAACATCCTTGCCGATATCTACGCTGGAGGGGTTTGTGATCAAAACCCCTTTGTCCACAAGTATATGCACCCTGTCATTCATTATCTTACCCCTCAACCGTATATTGGATCAATAAACCAGGACATGGACCCCCATGAAACGGCCAATACCCCTGGCCTTTCACTGGATTGTCTACTGGCCGATTTTTTCTGCAATCACGTCCGCGATCCTGCGGCAGAAGGCCTCGGCCTCCTGTTCAGACTGGGCCTCGACCATCACCCGGCACATCTGCTGGGTGCCTGAATAACGTACAAGTACCCTGCCCTTGTCCCCAAGCCTTTTTTCCACCTCTTTGATCGCCCCCACGATTTCAGGGATCGTCTGGATATCCGGCTTAGATGTTACATTGATATTGATGAGTCTCTGGGGAAACACTTCCATGCATTCGGACAATGCAGACAGGGGCATGTCTTCATATTTCATGGCGCTGATCAACTGGAATGCAGCAATGATACCGTCTCCAGTGGTGTGGTGATCCAGAAAGATGACGTGCCCTGAATCCTCTCCACCGATGGATGCCTTTTCGGCCAGCATTTTTTCCAGCACGTACCGGTCACCGACATTGGCGGCCAGGGTCTTTGCCCCGATTTTTTTGAGTCCCAGGCCAAGCCCGATATTGCTCATCACCGTGCTTACCACCAGATTTTTGTTCAGCGTCCCCTTTTTTTTCATGACAGAGGCGCATATGGCCATAATCTGGTCACCTGTAAGGACATTGCCTTTCTCATCAACAGCGATGACCCGGTCACCGTCACCGTCAAAGGCAAAACCCGCATTCGCCCGGTTTTTTACCACCTCATGGGCAAGGGTTTCAGGGTGCTGAGAGCCGCAATCCTTGTTGATGTTTTTGCCGTCAGGCTCATGGAACAGCGGTATAACCTCGGCCCCGAGCTCAGAAAACGCACTGGGCGCCACCCTGTATGTGGCACCGTTTGAACAGTCCAGGACAATCTTCATGCCTTCAAGGGTGTATTCGTTCGGAAACGAGTTTTTCAAAAAGACAATATAGCGGCCTTTTGCATCCTCTATGCGAAAGGCCTTACCCATATCAGAAGGGTCTGCATGTAGACTTGGAAGGTCATCTGAGAGGATAAGCGCCTCAATCTCAGCCTCTTTTTCGTCCGGCAGTTTGAATCCGTCTTTTGAAAAGATTTTGATGCCATTGTCCTGGTAGGGATTATGGGATGCGGATATAACGATGCCTGCATCCGCGCGCATACTTACCGTAAGAAAGGCCACTCCCGGGGTTGTCATGGTACCCACCATCATCGCATCTGCGCCCATGGAACATATACCCGAAACAAGGGCATTTTCCAGCATATACCCGGAAAGCCTGGTATCCTTGCCAATCAATATCTTTGGTGTATGGCCCTTTTCCCGTGAGATATACGCGATCGCGCGCCCCATCTTCAGGGCCATCTCCGATGTCATGGGATGCACATTGGCAACCCCCCTTACACCGTCTGTACCAAAAAATTCTCCCATGACAGATTATCCCCCATGTAATTAAAATATTATCTGGGCATCTAGCATATAAACAGTATGCAAACAATGATGCATCCATCATGGGATTCGATAATCACGTATTTAAATGTCGATTATCGGACTTGATTTTTACCGGACAAACCCCTAAATATGAAAAAAAGAAAGGGGCTATCTTTGAAATATACAGACTATTACAAGACCCTTGGCGTCGAGAGATCGGCAACCCAGACGGATATCAAAAAGGCCTACAGGGGCCTTGCAAGGAAACACCATCCGGATACAAACAGGGATAATCCCGGGTCTGAAAAACGATTTAAAGAAATAAATGAAGCCTATGAGGTCCTCAAAGATCCGGATAAACGATCCCGGTACGATGCATTGGGAGCTAACTGGCAGCAGGGACAGACCTTTACCCCTCCGGGGGGGCAGGGGTTTGAGGATATCTTTGGCAATTCGTCCTTTGGTGCACGCGGCGGACAGAGATTCTCCTTTGATTTCGGCTCCAGAGGGGCACAGTCAGATGGTTTTTCTGATTTCTTTGAAACCTTATTCGGGAATGCCGGCATGGGGAATCAGCCCTTTAAGGGCACCGGAAATCAAGGTGCTCCCAGCAGAGGCAAGGACGTGGAGACCACGGTTGAGATCAGCCTTGAAGAGGCAAATCAGGGATCATCAAGGATCTTGAGCATAGGCGCAAGGCGTCTCACTGTAAAGATCCCGGCCGGCGCTACAGACGGGATGAAGATCCGTATTGCCGGTCAGGGGAGTATGGGCTCAGATATCTATCTCAAGATCAAGATTGCCCGGCACAAAAGATACAGGCTTGACGGTTCTGATATTGAAGTGGATTTTCCCATAACCCCCTGGGATGCCGTGCTTGGAGCTACCTCAGAGGTACAGACCCTGGATGGGAAAATAAAACTGAAGATCCCTGCGGGTATATCTTCAGGACAAAAACTGCGATTTAAAGGCAGGGGTCTAGCCAGAAAGGGTGATTTCTATGTCCGTATAAAGATTGTGGTCCCCAAAAAACCCAGCCATGAGGAAACGGAACTCTTTAAAGAGCTCCGCAAGGTATCCGGATTCCATCCATAAAAGGATTTTGAAAAAAGGTCCGGGTCCGGATATATCAAGATCCAGACCTTAAGTGTCTGTTACTCAAGGAGTTTCAGTGTAGAGAGACCCTCCAGGATAATATAGGGACGTATTTCATCGAGCCTCTTGTCTCCGATACCACTGACCTTAATCAATTCGTCTGCTGAGTCAAAAGGACCGTTGGCATCCCGGAATGTCACAATGTTATTCGATGTAACCTCTCCGATGCCAGGCAGCATCTGCAGTTCTTCCACGGTAGCCGTGTTGATGTTCAGGCGTCCTTCAAGCTCTGCGCCCTGTGAGATGCCTGTTACAGCAAACATGAGACACACCACACCAAAAACCATAACCGATACTTTTTTCATAAAACCCTCCTTAATAAAGATATGGTATTCAATGAAGGAGATACAAGGATGTATGTATTCAGGATAAGGGTACCATTGCCATTGTCAAGACCTGCATCGAATATTTTTTATGAAAAGAGATTAAGGACCGGCCGGAGAGCAGGCGGAGACAGGATGATTGACTAAACATATTTTATCCATTATCTTTTTTCATAAAACATATATAATAAAAAAGGGGGGTAAAATGGCACAAAACGAAAAAACCGTGTTCTTCAAAAAAACAGGGCAATATCGGAATAGTTGAAATCAACCGTCCGAAAAAGAAAAATGCCATCAATCTTCAATGCTGGAATGATCTTGAAGAAGCCTTTATTCAGGCCAAAGCAGATCGGGATATAAGGGCCCTCATCATTACAGGCAGGGAAGGTGATGTTTTTTCAGCAGGGGTGGATATAAACCCGGATGAAAGGTTTATTGTAGACATGTTCCATGCCCTCCAGAAAAAGGACAAAGGCCTTCTCGTAAAGAACCTTGAGTATATCCACACGGTCCTGTCAACCCTTGAAACCCTTCCATTTCCAACTATTGCTGCGTTTAACGGAGACGTATACAGCGGGGGCATAGAATTCTCCCTTGCCTGCGACATAAGGGTTGCAAAAGAGGCAATTGTCATCGCCTTTCAGGAGACCAGATTGGGGCTTATTCCGGATCTGGGAGGGACCATACGGCTTTCACGTCTGCTGGGTCCTGCCAATGCAAAAGACCTTATCTTTTCCTGCAGGCAGATTGGACCTGAAGAGGCAAAGGCACTGGGCATTGTCCAGCAGATTTTCCCTGCGGATGGATTTATGGCACATGTCATCGACTATGCATCCACCCTTGTCTCCAACTCCCCAAGGGCTATTGAGGCAGTCAAAAAAATCATTAATACAACCTATGGTATGGACCTGGAAGAGGCCCTGGAAATAGAGAGGGATGAAGCCAGTGAAACCATCCTTTCCAATCAATGTATTGAGGGGATTGGCGCCTTTTTTGAAAAAAGGGCACCAGTTCTATACACCGCGAAGCGTTGTTGAACTGCTGGTAGAAATGCTGGAGCCAGACAAAGGCAGAGTTTTTGACCCATGCTGCGGCAGCGGAGGCATGTTTGTTCAGTCGGAAAAGTTTAGTGCTGACCATCAGGGTAAGGTAAATGACATTTCCATTTACGGGCAGGAGAGCAACCAGACGACATGGCGACTGGCAAAGATGAATCTGGCGATTCGGGG
>JAYEKR010000044.1:0-5612 GCA_034661115.1 Thermodesulfobacteriota bacterium
AAATTATCTAAACCGGGTGGATTTTTGACCTGAGGGGATCATGAACAGATACAGCCCTTTCAGCGAGGAAACATGCTGTTTTTTCCCGGGACATAGAGTTTTTTAAAGAGGTCCAGAAAGGCGGAGTCGGTAAGGCCTGCCATGAAATCTCTTACTGTCTTTGCGGCAGGGCTGGATTGCTGGTAGGCCTTGTCCATGAGGTCAATGAAATGTACAAAGACCGGTGATTCCTTTTGAGAGGTTTTGATGTCCTCAAACAACCGTAAAAATACAAGGTCATACATGGTTTCGATCTTGCGGGATTCCATCTTTACCAGTGGATTGAGGTATATATTTTCATAATTGAAGCGCTTGAGGGTCTTGAGTGCGCTGAAGACCTGGCTTGAATATGCAATTTTGCCTGCGCTGGAATGTCCTATTACATCATCTACCAGGCTGTAGACGATCCTGCCGTTTGTATTGCCCAGGACCTCTACTGCCTCTCCGGGCAGATCCTGCCTGTCTATGATGCCCAGGGCAATGGCATCTTCAATATCCCTTCCAATATAGCTGATGGTGTCTGCCACGCGAATGAGACATCCCTCAGGTGTCATGGGAAGGGGGTCTGAGCCGGTTAGGCTCATGGCGCATTTATGGTCAAAGCCGTCAAAAGACCCTTCCCGATCAGGGGATATTTCCTGCTCGGTCATCTCTCCGTTATGGCACAGGATGCCGTCCATGACTTCCAGGGTCAGATTGAGACCTTTACCCTGTTTTTCGATTATATCTACGGCCTGTATCCCCTGGACATTATGACGGAAATGTCCTGCTCCAGACTGCATGCAGAGTCGGTCGAGATATTTTTCCCCGTCATGACCAAAAGGGGGGTGACCGATATCATGACCAATGGCAATCGCCTCTATCAGGTCTTCGTTCAGTCCGAGCTTTCGGCCGATGGTACGTGCTATGCGTGAGAGGAGCTGAACATGGATCACCCGGTGGGATATCCCGGGGTTTCCTATGAGAGAAAAGACCTGGGTCTTATCTGTGTATGAGGTATAGGCCTTTGAGTGCAGTATGCGGTCCACATCGATGGAAAAGGGATCCCGCATGTCGTCCAATTGCAGGGTGCCTGAGGCATGTCTTCTTTTTGCAGTGTATGGCATCTTTGTTTTATGAGAGGGCTGCGAATTGTGCAATGCGTCCAAAGAGATTCACCAGCCGGTTCAGCAGGGAGGTGCGGTTGGCCCTTAAGGAAGGGTCTTCGCTCATGACCAGGACCTCGTCAAAAAAGGTGTCAATAGGTTCCTTGAGTTTGACAAGGAGACGCAGTGCAGACGCGTACTCCCCCTTGCCTGAATACCTTATAAAGGGATCCTCTACCTCGAGAAGCTTTGCGTACAGCATTGATTCCGCTTTTTCCTGGAACAGGTCCTCATGGACTTCTTTACCCGGGCTGGTCTTTTTGAGGATGTTTTCCACCCTCTTGGATGCGGCTGTGATGGACGCAAGCCAGGGTTCGTCATGGATGGCAAAAAGGGCCTTCGCACGCATAAAGGTGTCCAGGGGATCATCCCAGTCCCTGCGTACCGCCTCGATCACATCCCATGACAGTCCTTTGTTTTGCAGGATGGAAACAAGCCTGGATTCAAAGAAGTTCAGCACATCTGTCCTGACCTCTGGCCCGGGGCGCGTCATCTTTGAAGAAAGCAGGGAAAGCGCCTCATCAACAAGGTCGCGGATGGATATTCGGTATCCCTTTCCCAGGATGATATTTTCGATGGCAAAGGTCTGTCGTCTCAGTGCATAGGGGTCAGATGCCCCTGTAGGTATCATACCGACACAGAAACATCCGCAGATCGTGTCGATCCGGTCCGCTATCCCGACCAGGTCTCCAATGATGGCAGAAGGCAAACGGTCTGCGGCAGTGACAGGGAGATAATGTTCGTATATTGCCTGGCAGACCTCAGGGTCATGCCCCTGGGCAAGGGCGTATTCCCGGCCCATGATCCCCTGCAGCTCGGGCAATTCGTTCACCATCAGACTGTTCAGGTCGGCCTTGCTGAGTGTTGCAGCCTCCCTGACCTTGTCTTTTTTGTCCGGGGCCAGGTATTGTGTCAGATAAAGGGCGATATGCGTGAATCGTTCAACCTTTTCAAGGGATGATCCGAGGTCCTTGTGAAATATAACATCCTTCATCCTTTGTGCGTATTCCACCATGGGGATTTTCATGTCCGCATCAAAGAAGTACCGGGCGTCATCCAGCCTTGCTCTAAGGACCCTTTCATTGCCCATGCGCACCAGGGTTTCATCCCTGGGTTCTATGTTGCTGATCGAGAGAAAACTGGGTATGAGGTCATTGCTGTCTTTTTTATACATGGGGAAAAAACGTTGATGATGTTTCATCACGGTTACAAGCACCTCGGCCGGTAGCTTGAGAAACGCATCATCAAACGATCCCTTTATGATGTAGGGGAACTCCACAAGATTCACTACCTCATCCAGGAGATCCGGGTCCCGGGTCTCTGCAGAGCATTCAAGTGCAAGCTGGTTCATTCCCTTTTCGATCATTGTCTTTCTTTTGGTTATATCCGGGATTACATAGTGGGCCTCGAGCGTGGCCTCGTAGTTTGCGGCCTTTGTGATCCCGATCGTATCCGGAGACATGAACCGGTGGCCAAAGGTAAACCGGTCCGCATGGCAATCACCGAAAGATACGGGCAGGATCTCTTCTCCGAGCAGGCAGCAGATCCAGTGCACCGGCCTGGCGAACCGCATATCCGGTGCTGACCATCGCATGGTTTTGGGAAAGGTTATCGTCCTGACCAGATCATTCAGGATGCCTGGAAGGGTTTCAGATGTTTTTTTGCCCGGGATGGTACGGCTGAGGCAGAGATATTCCCCCCTGGGGGTTTTTTCAATGGAGATCTCTGATATCTCCACGCCCATGGTTTTGGCAAAGCCTGCTCCGGCCTTTGTCGGTTTGCCCTTGTCATCAAAGGCGATCTTTTTCGGCGGGCCCATCTTTGTTTCAATGGTGTCCTCCAGAAAAGACGGGACCCCGGTTACCATCAAGGCAAGCCTTCTCGGAGTTCCAAAGGTATCGATACGGTCAGGCCCGAGATTGATTTCACTGAATGCCTGTTCCATGTATGCCTTCATAAAGCCAAGGGCCGGTGCAATAAAGCCCGAAGGCAACTCTTCTGTGCCTATTTCCAGCAGGAGGTTTTCTGTCATGCCTTTTTTCCTCCATTTTGCTCCATATACCCACTCTGTTCCATATACAAGGATGCCGACTGCCTGGCCATCTCCCGGATCCGGGCAATATAGGACAGCCTTTCGGTTGTACTGATGGCCTTTCTGGCATCCAGCAGGTTAAAGATATGCGAACACTTGAGACACATGTCGTATACAGGCAGACAGAGACCCTTTTCTGCCACCATTTTTGCCTCCTGTTCATAGAGCTTGAAGGATTCAAGGAGGGAGTCAACTGTTGCCAGCTCAAAGTTGTAGGTTGACCATTGAACCTCGTCTTTGAGGTGTACATCACCATAGGTGATGTCATCCTTCCAGCGTATATCATACACAGAGGATACACCCTGGAGGAACATGGCAATACGTTCGAGGCCATAGGTGATCTCCGTGCTCACCGGGTTGAGCTCAAAACCGCCCACCTGCTGAAAATATGTGAACTGCGTGATCTCCATACCGTCAAGCCAGACCTCCCAGCCCAGGCCCGAGGCCCCAAGGGTCGGGGATTCCCAGTCATCCTCCACAAAACGGATATCATGATCCATTCCGTCGATCCCTAGTTTTTTGAGGCTTTCGAGGTAGATGGCCTGGGATTCCAGGGGAGAGGGCTTGAGGATTACCTGGAACTGGTAATAATGCTGAAGGCGATTGGGGTTTTCCCCGTACCGGCCGTCTGTAGGCCGCCTGGAAGGCTCCACATACGCGGTTTTCCATGGATCAGGGCCAAGTACCCTCAAAAAGGTCCAGGGGTTGAATGTTCCCGCACCAACCTCGAGATCATATGGCTGACCGACAAGACACCCATATGATGACCAGAACGCCTGTAGATTCATAATAATATCTTGAAAATCCATGTTTATCCTCTATCATCGGTTTATAGCCAAGGTCAAGGAGCTAAAGTAATGGCAGACAATGGTTTCGGGATGCACTCTGAAACGGATCAGGACCATTATTCAAAAAAAGGACAGGAACACCACCACAGTCATTCCCGCCTGCGAAGTGTGCCGCACGCAGACAGGCGAAAAAGGGAATCCAGTGTTTCAGGTGAGTCGCGTTTTTGGACCCCTGCCTTTACGCTGGGTGACGATCATCTTTGTGATATTGCATAAGGTAGCATGACAATAAGGCTGAATCTGCTCTGGACCTGTTTATGCAGGTTCAGAAACCCGGGCTAATCAATGTCTTTTTCTTTTTCCTCTTTGTCCTCGCTGACTTCTTTGTGTGCCTCTTTTTCATTGACCGCTGACTTGAAGTTTTTTATCCCTTTTCCCAGTGCGCCGCCAACCTCTGGCAGTTTGCCCGCCCCGAATATTACCAGCACAATCACCAGGATTACGATCAATTCTGTCATGCCCAATCCACCAATCATAGCTGTCCTCCTGAGAAAAACCCTAACATAGATATATCTCTTAGGCAACCGGCATAAACCGGGTGTGTGTCAGTAAATAATACATCTCTCTGGATACTCCCCTGGCGTTTCAGGTTCTGCGGTGCTAAGGGACCTTATATCGATTAAATGGAGCAAAGGGGTGTGATTTATGAGACAGCCTTTAAAAACCATAGACAGCTTCACCACCTCTGAAAATGGCATACTCGAACTGCGCCAGCGTGGCGAGCGCGGGTTTATGATTTTTTTCAACGGCCTGGTGTTGATGAACAGCAGCGCCCAGCGTTCGGAGATCGCCCTTGGTCGGCTCGGTTGTCGCGCATTGCAAAACCACCCTGCACCCCGGGTTTTGGTCGGCGGTCTGGGTATGGGGATTACCCTCAGGGCTGTCCTTGATTCCCTTCCCGCGACAGCACAAATCGTGGTGTCCGAACTCAACCATGTCATTGTGGACTGGTGCCGGGGGCCTTTGGCAATCCTGACCGATGGAGCGCTTGGCGACCCTCGAGTGAGTGTACAGGTGGGTGATTGCGCGGATCTGATCCGCGAATGCGCCCGAGGCAATGACCAGTCCGGCTTTGATGGCATTATCCTTGATCTGTACGAAGGACCCCACGACAAAACCGATAAAAGAGATGACCCGATCTACGGCAGCCGGGCGATCGAATACACGCGCAATGCCCTCAATCCTGGAGGCACCTTTGCCGTCTGGGGTGAAATGTATGATAAGGGCTTTTCCCGGAGATTGTCCCATGGCGGGTTCAATGTAACCTGCCATCGCCCGGGCAAAGGTGGCTATCGCCATGCTGTCTTTCTGGCGACAAGAAAATGACCTCTGCATCCGGTTAAGGGGCGTGAGAAAGCACTGAGATGGCTGCTTAACAGTAACTGCATCAATGATGCTATTTTACACAATATTATGGATTGGATTGAAAAAAATCGGATACAGGCCTATAAAAAGCGATGCATAAGGACAAAAAGGAAAACAATTATG
>JAYEKR010000045.1:0-5453 GCA_034661115.1 Thermodesulfobacteriota bacterium
AAAACCCTCTGTTTGTCCAATTTGCCTTTATGCTTTTGTACTGTTGACGAACGCATTCAATTTTGGCCCGAGTTTTTCAACTATTGCTTTGTATTCTATTCTCCCCAATTTCTAATTTCTAATTTCTAATTTCTAATTTCTAATTTCAAGCCGTTCACGGCTACATTAAATGGAATCAAGCCCGGACATCTCCCCAATTTGTTCACTATAGCTACTGCAAAGGCGGATGGGGTCAGTCAACGGGGTTTATCTCTTTTGCAGGAGAGGAAAACATTGCCAGGGACATACCCATTAATACAAGGATGATTCCGACGCCTGTCCGGAATACCAGATCTCCATAAAAAAGAGGAAACAGGCATGCCTGTATTGCCAGTATGACAGCTGCCCCTGGCAAAAAGACGTCTTTAAGCGACCTGGTAAGGCCGAGAACCCCCCAGGCCCCGCCTGTAAGACCTGCAAACAGGGCCACCCCCCAGGCCATTGGACCGATATGGACGGATATATCCTTATCCGTGATGCATACAGCGCACAAAGTGGCAAAAGCAAGCTGGACCGCAGCAAGATGCTCTGCCTTGCAGGTCTGTACAAAAAATGCAGCAGACATCATATACATGGCAAAAATCACGGCCATCAGGACACCGATCATATCCGGCACCGGACCTATGAGCAGCAGCCCAAAGATGGATACCGCAGCAGCCGCCACCTCCAGGCCGCCTGAAAACCGCCTGTGTATGATTGTTTCTGCCAGCAAAACAACTGCCACAAACAGGGACAGAGATCCGGCACGTACCGGATGATATATCTGTATAAGGCCAAGCGCAAAGAGCATGACACCCAAAATAATGCCACGTGAAACAGCCTTAAAGGTCATAGTGCGCATCTCTTTCCTGAAGACTACACTGACAGCCAGGTATGCACTCATAAAGACACATACAAAGAAAAGGCCTCTTCCCATCTGCCCTGCTGCAAGGGGCATGACCTGTCCACATACCCCCCACACAAGGGCAAGGATTACCAGAGAGATCTTTGCCCTCAGATTACTCATCCGGGCCTGTCTGCTCCATGAGAAAGATTTCCATTGCTTCCATCTCCCGGGCCTTTTCTTCGGACACATTCTCATGGTTATATCCGCATAAATGGCAAATCCCGTGGATAAGAAGCCTCCTGAGTCTCTGCGCCGGGTCTATGCCCGATTCTGTCGCCTCCTGAAGACCTTTCTGTGCGCTGATCACGATATCGCCCAGGAGATTATTGCCCGCAGGACCCTGCCCCTCGTTCTGGGGAAAAGAAATAACGTTTGTTGGTCCCTTTCTTCCCAGGTATTCCAGGTTGAGTTCAGCGATGTATGTATTGTCTGTGATCACGATGGAAAGCTCTGAATCCTGCCTCCCCAGCCTATCCAGTGCACAGGCAGCCCACTGCCTGATGGATGGGACATCCACATATCCCTCGTGGCTGAGGTTCTGTATATCGATTATCATCAAGACTTTTCCTCATATGCGTTTATAATCTCCGCTATGATCCGGTGGCGCACAACATCATCCGCGGAAAAATACACCATATCCAGTCCCTTGATACCACTCAGGATATGAGAGGCCTCTATGAGCCCTGAGCTGATGCCGCTGGGAAGGTCTACCTGGGTTATATCCCCTGTGATAACGGCCTTGGAATTGAATCCCATCCGGGTCAGAAACATCTTCATCTGCTCAGAGGTGGTGTTCTGCGCCTCGTCAAGGATAATAAAGGCGTCATTCAAGGTTCTGCCACGCATAAAGGCCAAGGGTGCAATCTCAATCTGATCATGATGGACCAGACGTGCAACATGTTCATAATCAAGCATGTCATAGAGAGCGTCATACAAGGGGAGCAGATAGGGGTTGACCTTTTCCTTGATATCCCCGGGGAGAAAACCCAGCCTCTCACCCGCCTCCACTGCCGGCCGGGTCAGCACGATTCTCCCCACCTTTTTCTTCATGAGAGCGGATACGGCCATGCCCATGGCAAGGTATGTCTTACCAGTACCCGCCGGGCCTATACCGAAGATGATATCGTTTTTACGCATGGAATCGAGATAGATCTTTTGCTGAAGGCTCTTGGGCACAATCGTTTTTTTGGACACAGAGAGATAGATATTGTCCATAAAGACATCTCTCAGACAGACATTCCTGTCTTTTGAAACCATCTTTACCGCATGCCAGACATCGTCCGGATACAGGGGAAATCCATCTTTCAAGAGATCATACAGATCCCTGAGCACGTGTTGTGCAAGCCTCACCCCAGAATCATCTCCGTGGACATCAATGGAAGAGCCCTTCAGTGAACACGTCGTGCCAGTGGCTTCTCCTATGATCTTCAGGTGTGAGCAGCTGTCCCCTGAAATCTGCCTGAGAAGGTGTGTATCTGAGAATTCTATGTCGGACATCCTTGAAATAAAGATTATATCAAAACATGCCTCATGACAAGGGGTTTAATTTGCTGTAACCGTTAACGGAACGTTGAAATTGGAAATTTGGCCTTTATGCTTTTGTACTGTTGATGAACGCATTCAATTTTGGCCCGAGTTTTTCAACTATTGCTTTGTATTCTATTGCTCTTGACTCAGATAAAACTTTTCTTCTGATGAGTTTTCGCAACCATGATGAAGATCGTATTATCTGATAGCCCACAGTGTTTTTGAACCTTTTTGTTCCACTTATCAAAATCGTGCCAGACCATATCTGATAACGCTTCTGCCAGTTTGTACACATCCAGCTCGTAAACTCGTTTCATTTCTCCCCAATTTCTAATTTCCAATTTCAAGCCGTAAACGGCTATCTAAGGGGAATATGCCTTTTGCAGCAAGCTGCGGGGAATTAAACCCTAAGAGAGATTAATATCCTGTTTTCTTTTGCGATCTTCGCGCCTTTGCGTGAAAAAAATCCTTTTGATCTCCTCAAGATATGCCCTTTCTTTATCGAACCCCCCTGGTTTTATCTTGAATCCGCCATTCATAGACACCCCTTTCAGCTTTTCAAATTAAAGATTGTTTTTCCATCTTCCGAAGAGAAAAAGGTGAAGAAAAGAGACATCAGGCTTTTCGAGGACATGAACGAAGGCTATTATGAGGTAGACCTCAAGGGCAGATTTACCTTTGTAAACCAGGTGGCCTGCCAGGTAGCAGACATGCGGGCAGAAGACATCATCGGCCTGAACCTTAACGACTATACCTCACCCCAGACCGCAAGGCGTGTATCCAGGGGATTCAACCAGGTCTACAAGACAGGGCTCCCCATGAAGCTAGAGTATGATTTCACATTTAAAGGCAAAAAGACCAAAACCGTGGAGAATTCGGCAAATGTTTTACGGGATGAGAATGGTGAGATTTGCGGTTTCTGCGGCCTTGTGACCGACATCACACATAGAAAACGCCTTGAGGAACGTCTCAGGGAAAGCAAAACCCGTTTTGAGGCACTCTTTGAAAACGCCAATGAGCTTATAATCACCACGGACAAAAACGGCTATATCCTGCGCATCAACAAGATGGCAGAAGAGTTCTCCGAATATTCACGAAAAGAACTTATCGGCAAGAGCATCCTTATCCTCTCATACAGGGAAGACAGAGAAAAATACATCGCCTTCTGGCAGAGACTCCTGAAAGGAGAAAACCCGCGTTTTGAGCTGAGGGGCATATCAAAGACCGGAAAGATAGCCTACCTGCTGGCAAGCGGAAGCGTTGTAAGAAAAAACAAGGAGATCATCGAGGTACAGTACAATGCACAGATCATCTCTGACCTGAAAGAGGCACAAAAGACCATCGAAGGCCTCACCGCACACCTGAACTCTATCATCGAATCAAGCCCCAATATGATTATCTGCCTGAACGCAGCAGGCATCATTGAAAAGGCCAATCCAATAACACAGAAGATCTTCTCGAGGTCCATGGACGCGATCATAGGGAAAAACCTCTCAGAGATAGATCCGGAACTCAGTGAACTCGATGAAATCATACATCGCACAGAAAAAGACAAACATCCCTGTTTTCTGCCGGAAAGACACCTGCCCAGCGACCCATCACAGGTCTTCGGCATCAATATCTACCCACTTACAAACAGAGAAACAGACCATGGCGTGGTCCTCACTGCAATCGACATCACAGAAAAAAAGAACATGGAGCTTCAGCTCATCCATGCACAAAAAATGGAGACTATTGGAGAACTCGCCGGAGGTGTTGCCCATGACTTCAACAATATTCTTACTGCTATCTCTGGGAACCTCAACATGCTGAAGATGAGCAGGGACATTGCGGAACACACAGAATACATCGACAGGCTTGAAAAGATAACCGATCGTGCATCCGGGCTTGTGTCTCAATTACTCATGTTTTCAAGACGCAACAAGGGAGAGACTGAGGCAACATCCCTGGGCAAGGTCCTCAATGAGGTCATGGATATGACATCAAAGAGCGTCAAAAAAAATATCCGGATAGACTTGGGAGATATCAATGAGAAATTCCGTATACTCGTGGATCACACCCAGTTGACCCAGGTCTTTATGAACCTTGTTATCAATGCCATGGATGCCATAGAAAAAAAAGAAGGGCATATACAGATAGAGGCCAATCCCATTTTGGTCAATGACCAGACAAGGAGGACCTTCCTTCTTGAAAAGACAGGATCCTTTGTGCGTATCGATGTAAAGGACAACGGTGAAGGGATGGACAATACCACCCTGACCAAGATATTCGACCCTTTTTTCACCACCAAGGAAAAGGGCAAGGGTACAGGGCTGGGCCTGTCTATCATATACAACATTATCAAAGATGCCGGTGGAGGCATCCAGGTCCTCTCTGAAAAGGGAAAAGGATCCAGGTTTACCGTGGTCCTGCCCCTTACAGAAAAAGAAGAAAAGCTGTCTAAAGAAAAGACTGCCCTCAAAACAATGACACGAAACGCCCGCATCCTGCTTGTTGATGACGAGGATATGCTCAGGGATATAGGCAGCGAGATGCTTGAATTCCTCGGACATGAGGTTGTTACCGCATCCGATGGAGCAGAATGCATGGATATCCTCAAAAAAGACAGCGCTGGTTTCGATCTGATCATCCTTGACATGATCATGCCCGGCATGGACGGGCATGATACACTGCGTGAGATGGCACATACCGACATCCAGACAAAGGTGATTGTTTCCTCGGGCTTTTCATTCGAAAATCAACATGAAGATATACTGTCTAATCCTCTGGTCATAGGATCCCTCAACAAACCCTTTGACCTAAAGGTGCTCTCAAGGGTCATATCTGAAACCATTGGATCCTGAGTAGCCGTTCACGGCTTGAAATTGGAAATTAGAAATTAGAAATTGGGGAGAAATGAAACGAGTTTACGAGCTGGATGTGTACAAACTGGCAGAAGCGTTATCAGATATGGTCTGGCACGATTTTGATAAGTGGAACAAAAAGGTTCAGAACACTGTGG
>JAYEKR010000046.1:0-5412 GCA_034661115.1 Thermodesulfobacteriota bacterium
CCTGCGAGGCATCATATTTATATGAAAAAAGGGAGTACCACCCATTCGTCAAAAAAGGGAGCACCACCCATTCGTCATTCCCGCGAAGGCGGGAATCCAGTGGTTATGGCTGGTACGGTGCTTCGTCATCCCCGCGAAGGCGGGAATCCAGTGGTCATGGCTGGTACGGTGCTTCGTCATTCCCGCGAAGGCGGGAATCCAGTGGTCATGGCTGGTACGGTGCTTCGTCATCCCCGCGAAGGCGGGAATCCAGTGGTTATGGCTGGTACGGTGTTTCGTCATTCCCGCGAAGGCGGGAATCCAGTGGTTATGGCTGGTACGGTGTTTCGTCATTCCTGCCTGCCTGCTGCAGGCAGGCGGGAATGACGATTTGGGGAGACATGGTTTTCCCGTCCTGGTTGTGAGCGCAGCTCATGCGGGTTTATAAGGACAAAATTAAATTAACTTTATTGGGAGGTCAAAAAAATGAGACGGATAACAGGGGATAAGTCAGGTGGGACCTTTTTGGCGTTTATAGTCCTGCTTGCATTCATCTCGATTGTGGCCTGGGCGGTCGGTACACACACGATCATACGGACGGACAGGGAGGTCTTCTGGATTGAAAAGCCCTTTTTCGGCTTGGACCGGATATATGTGGACACAAGGGGATGGGATGTCATGGATTATCTTTCAGAACCTGCCATAGCCAAGGCCCTTGTGGCCAGGGGGTACAAGACTGGACATAAGCAAAAGGATCCTTTTTTTGTCAAGCCTGAAGACGTAGGGGGTCGCGTTGAAAATGCACTTGAAAAGGCCAGAGACAAAATAGGTGAAATCACTGAACATATCGGGCAAAAGATAAAGACTGACTAGCCGTGAACATTCACGGCTAGTCTTCTTTCCAATTTCAACGTTCCGTGAACGGTTACAAATTGGGAAACACCCCTCCAGTCATTCCTGTTCCCCTCCCGTCATTCCCGCGAAGGCGGGAATCCAGTGTTCCAGATAATTCACGTTTCTGGACCCCCGCCTTCGCGGGGGTGACGCGGAAAGCACGTTCCGTGAACGGTTACCCCCTTAGAAAGTTTTGATACCCCGTAGCTTGCTGCGGGGTAGTTCAATGCCGGGTTCTGAAACATATTACTCAAAAAAGTATGGAAGGGTGTGAAGCGGGCAGGGAAAGATCCTGCCCGCTTCATTTGCTAGACTTTTTCTGCCAGTTTCAGGATACTCAGCGGGAGCTTGATCCCCAGTTTTTCGGCTGCATCAAGGTCAACCTGTATGAGGAGATCCTCCTGTCTCAATACAGGCAGGTCTCCGGGTTTGGCGCCGTCTTTGAGGATCTTCACGGCCTGTGTACCGGAAAAATCGCCGATCAAATGGAAATCCGCACCTATATACAGGACCGCACCCTTGATGCTTGCTGCCGTGTCAGAGGTGGAGATGACAAAGGAGATGCCCGGGATACCGGCCTTTTGACTCACGGTCATCAGGTCTGCTGCGGCCTTGCCGTCATTGAGGCTATAGTAGGTGTCAATGGGTATGCCAAAGGCATTAATCCCCTTATCCATGAGTTTCTTTGCAGCAGGGATCATGCTGTCCGACTTGTTCACCTCCTCGGTAAAGACCTCTATTCCAAGGGAGGGTGCCTTTTCTTTTGTGTCCTCGCTGAAGGCAATGGCATTGTCATCATCGCTGTGTACAATGCCCATGGTTTTGAGATCCGGGAAGGCGAGTTGTGCAATCTTCAGCACAACAAGGGGATCCAGGTACAGGGTCGCGCCAGTGAATCCTGGCCCGGAGACTGTATTGCTCTTGCATCCAATGGCCCCGGGCACGGCAACCGCGGTAAAGACCACGGGTATGTGGGCATCGATGAATTTATCCTTGCTGTGCTTTGTGGCCGGTGTGCCGATGGTAAGGACAAGATCAGGTTTTGAGTCAATAATCTCTGTGGTGGTTTTCTTGATATTCCTGAGTATCCATATCTTCTGCCAGAGTCCGGCATTGGCATTTGCATCTACGATATGACGATTGATGACAAGGTTTTCACCCTGTTTTATACCATTTTTCTCCAGCTCATCCAGGAACCCGTGATATGCATAGGTGAATTGCGGGATGTCGGCAACCTGGATGACTTCGATGTGAAATGCATTTGCCGGACACTCCAGACCAAAGATCATTAATGCTGCAACCATTAAAAAGATTTTTTTCATATATAGACCTCCTTGATTATAAACGGGTTTATCGGCAAAATTATGTATAATCTAAATAAAAATGATTAATAAGGTTAAATACCTGAACCACAATGTGTATGGCCCCCCTCTCATTTATTCCTTTTCCATGAGCTCGACGCGTGTCTCTCCCCGTTTGATGCGGTTGTCAACCTGTATATCTATCTGGCAGGCAGAGGTGTTTTCAATGTGTACCAGATGGCCCTTATGGTGGTTCATGAGATATATGGCCACATCATCGGGCAGATCCACCCTGATTGCTGCATCCTGTTTTTTATTGACAAACTGCTGGATCTGTCTCAATGCCATCAGGGCGGATGACTCTACTGATCTGAGAATCCCTGTCCCCTCGCAATATGGACATACGATATGGCTTTTTTCCAGGAGGGGTGGGGAGAGTCTTTGCCTGGAGAGTTCCATGATGCCAAACTGGGAGATTCGTCCTAAGACAAGGTGTGCACGGTCAGGTTTAAGTCTTTTTTTTATCTCCCTTTCCACCTTGCGGTTGTTTTCCCTGGGACGCATATCGATAAAGTCTACCACAACGAGTCCGCCAAGGTCCCTCAATGTCAGCTGTCTTGCAATCTCTTCGGCCGCCTCCAGATTGGTTGAAAGCGCGGTATTTTCAATGTCCTTGTGGTTTGTCGCCCTTGCCGAGTTCACGTCGACCACCACCATGGCCTCGGTCTGTTCTATGACGATATTGCCGCCTGATTTCAACCTCACCTTGTTGCTGTATATATCGTTTATCTGTCTCTCAAGCTCGTATTTTGTAAAAAGCGGTCTTTTTTCCCTGTATTGTTTGATAACCCGCGTATGCCTGGGCATCACCTTTTTCATAAAAGCAATTGTTTTTTTGCAGGTCTCTTCGTCGTCTATGAGTATCTCGGAGGTATCAGTCGTGAAATAGTCGCGGATGGACCGTGTGATAATATCCCCTTCGCGATATATGAGGCTCGGTTTGTCGGATGCCTTGAAGTCCTTGTCAATGGTCTTCCACAATCGGAGCAAATAGTTCATATCCTTGGAAAGCTCCGCCTTTGTCTTGCCCATGCCTGCGGTTCTTACAATGAGACCCATGTCAGCGGGTGGATTTAGCTGTTTCATGATGTCCTTGAGCCGTTTTCGCTGTTCATCATCCTCAATCTTTTTTGATACACCGGCAAGGTCGTGCATTGGAAGGAGTACCATGTATCGCCCCGGTATGGAGATGTTCATGGTGAGGAGTGCTCCCTTTGCCCCTGTTTCCTCCCGACTCACCTGTACAGGGACATCAAGGCCCTTGTGGAGGTGCTGGGTGATGCCCTTTTTCCCCTGTGCACCTTTGATGAATGCCGGGTTTATGTCATGGATGGGCAGGAACCCGTTTTTTTCCCTGCCAAAATCCACAAACACGGCATTCAGGCTCTGTTCAACCTTTGTAATCTTTCCCCGGTAGACATTTCCCCGGATCATTTCCTTTAATGAACTCTCGATGTATAATTCCTGCAAAAGATTGTCAGAAACAACCGCTATCCTGATCTCCTCGGGATGGGCTGCGTTAATAAGCATTTTTTTCATGGTATGTTGGCCTGGATGGAATCCACAGGTCCTAACCCCCTTCTTAGTATTTGTATAGTATCTTCTTCCATGGATATGATTGTGGATGGTGTATCCGGCAGGATGCCTGAATCAACTACTGCATCCACCAGGTGTCCCAGGTCCGATGCAATCTGCAGGGGATCAACGTGCAGGCCTTTGTCTGTTTCCGGCACACTCGTGGTGATGATGGGTTCCCCCAGTTCCATGACAAGGTCCTGGCAGAACCAGTGGTCTGGAATACGGATACCTATGGATTTGCGATTTGACTGAAGCAGCCTGGGAACAAGCCTTGTGGCCGGAAGTATAAAGGTATACGGCCCCGGGAGCAGGTCTTTGAGCACGCGGTAGGCCTCATTGTTTACCTTTGCATATGCGCTGATACCCTTCAGGTCGGGCAGCATGATGCTCATGGGCTTTTTTGAGTGCTTGATGGCATGTATCCGGTTGATACCCTTTCTGTTGGAGATACTGCAGCCCATACCATATACCGTATCCGTGGGATAGACAATGATGCCGTCCGCCTTGAGGATATCTGCCACGCGTTTGACGTTCCTGGGTTTGCGGCGAACAGGGTCTATGGGTATACGCATTCATATCCCCCGGCTGCACATGCTTTTCATGTCGATATTCGACAGAGAGGCAAAGACCGAGAACTTCATTTTCGGGGCATGCTTTTCCATGGCAGCGATATGTTCACGGACAATCCTTCTTTTGCTGTCCGGGCGTATAGGGCAGGTATAGTCCACTGGTTCGATCTCCATAAAACCGAAGAGGCCCTCCACCATCTGTCTTGTACAGTAGGCCAGGGGCCGTATAACACGGTTTTTGCCATCGTTTGATTGCCTCGAGGGCGCCATTGCCCCTATCTGGCCGGTAAACATGGTGCGCAGGAAAAAGGTCTCGACAATATCATCCATGTGATGTCCCAGGGCAATGGATGAGGCCCCTGTCTCCTGAGCGAAACAATAGAGGTGCCCCCTTCTTATGCGGGAACATAATGCACACGGGCTCTTGTCCGGGTCACCGGAGGACTGAAGGATCTCTGATATACGGGAGTCTATGATAGTTGTATCAAGCCCTGTCTCCTCTGAAACCCATTGTGCTGTCTTCTCGAAATTATGTTCATATCCAGTGGAGATATGAACAGGGATGAGCTCAAATGCGATGGGCGCGGCAAGTCTGAGATCGCAGAGAATTTTAAGGAGGACAAGGGAATCCATGCCCCCTGAGATGGCCACGACAACCCGATCCCCATCATGGATCATGCCATAATCCTTAATCGCCTGTCCTGCCTTTTTCCGGATGCGTCTTTCATAATATCTTCTTGATGAGTGTTCCACGATATACTCCTTATCACAGACAGGCATATTTGCAAGATAAGACATGGTAATGGGGCAATGAACTACCCCGCAGCAAGCTATGGGGTATCAAAACTGTCTAAGGGGGTAACCGTTCAGGGAACGTGCTTTCCGCGTCACCCCCGCGAAGGCGGGGGGTCCAGAAACGTGAATTATCTGGAACACTGGATTCCCGCCTTCGCGGGAATGACTGTGGTGGTGTTCCTGTTATTGTAACCGTTCACGGAACGTGCTTTCCGCGTCACCCCCGCGAAGGCGGG
>JAYEKR010000047.1:0-5398 GCA_034661115.1 Thermodesulfobacteriota bacterium
ACGGCCAGGCTTTGGACACTGTCATGCTGATCATAAACGCTGGCCCAATGCTTTTTTCGCTAAGCATGGACTTTTCACCATGACAGAGGCCCATGCATTGGCGTGCCAATCACGATGTTGAAACCACCGACTGGAGAGCCGTGTGCGGGAGAACCGCACGCACGGTTCGGAGGGCGGGGAGGCTTAGAGTCCTTCCCGACCCCTATCGGTTATCCTTGTGATATTATATAGGATTCTAACTCCGCGTCCTCTGCTCCTCAGCGGTGAGGCTTTTTTTTATCCTTGGTTGCGCCCGCAACCCATGACTGGTTTATATATCCGGATGGATTCATTAACCCTGAGGGGCTTCACGTTCCATGGCGCGTTGTTTGATGAGGAAATGGTACAGGAAATCGCAGTAGAGGGACATCTTGATCTTGCCCTGTCCTGAAACGGAATATCTCCAGAAGCCGTAGATTTTCGCGAGACTGATGAGACGCTCGGAGTACAGCCTCCAGTTGTAATCGTCCTGGACGCGCTTGATCCCGGCCCTCGATATCCTGTCCCATAGCCCGGGGTCCTTGTCCACGCCTTGCATGAAGTATTCGATGCGCCTGGCAATCATCCCCGACTGGCTGGGATTGATGAGGTATCCGTTTATGCCGTCTTCAATGATTTCTGCCGGGCCGCCGAACTGGGTGGCAAAGGTGGGCAGTCCGGAGAGCATGGCCTCCAGGATGGTGAGTCCGAAGGCCTCGAAGAGGGCCGGCTGGACAAAGATGCCTTTGCGTTCGGCCATGATGCGGTATACCTCGCCGGTGTCGAGCTTGTTGATGCCCGGAAGCCATCGTATCTGATTATGGAGGCTGTAATGATCTATTAATTCATGGATCTTCAGAATCCCCTGCCTTTCTTCATGGTCGAGGGAGTCTTCTATATGGATGCTGCCTGAGGCAAAGACCAGGTTGAATCTCTTTCTGATTTTTTTGCTCAGGCCAAAGGCCTCAATCAGGCCGGTGATGTTTTTGATCTTGTCAAGGCGGGACATGGTAAAGATGGGCGGTTTATGCGGGTCATCCAGTGTTCCGAAGATGTCAGGTGTATTGTCTGTAAACAGCCGCTTTTCCCAGTACGTGGTCCGGGTAGTGATGCGCTGATCATTAATATAATAGGGAAAATATATGCTTTCATCCACACCCGGGGGAATGACATTGAATTTCGGGGCAAAGAGGTTGATGCCGTTTTTTACCTGGTAGAGCCCTGGCAGGCTGAAGGTCTGGTATGACTCGTACTGGCCCATTGTGTCCTCGGTCCCCACGATTTCCTGGTGGGTACTGGCGATGATGAAATCGGATTTGTTCATGGCGAGCAGGTCTGCGGTGAACTGCAGGGAAAAGTTGTAGTCTGTCTCCATCTCCTGCCAGTAGAGGTCGGAGAACAGGTATTTGGTCTTTTCCAGGGCGTGCGCGATGGTACACTGGACCACATCGAGCCGGTCCGAGAGAAGGGTGGCGACCAAATTGCCGTCAGAGTAGTTGCCGATGATGAAGTCAGGCCGTCCCTTGAACGCGCTGGTCAGTTCCCCGGCCGCGTCATCGGCAAAACCTTCCAGGTACGGCCATACATGGAACCGCGGTATCCATTGAGGGATGATATTATTGTTCTTGTCCCTGAATGGTATACGCAGGATCCAGCCATTATCCGTGTTCAGGATCTTTTCTGTCTTCTGGTTGCATGTGGTATCCCCGGCATCCGGGATCAGCCGGGTAATGACGATAATGGTCGGTTTGACACTGAGACCGGTTAAAGCGATTGAATGCTGGAGGTGCTTCTCGAGGGCACGGACCTGGTCAAGGACATAGATGACCTGTCCCCCGGTGTCTGGACGTCCCAGGACGTTTTCCTGGCCGAACCATCCATGGGGCGATACAATGGCGATTTTCGATATCAGCGGCAAGGGGATGCGCGAGATGAATCTTTCCAGGCGTTCACTGGTGGGTTCATTGATAAGGTCAACAAGCATTTGCATGGTCTCACCTATCCTGCCGGCGGTATTACCCCATCCGGGTTCGAACCCGCTTTTTTTCATGCGTTGTTCCACCCTGGCAAAGGGGGTGTCCGGTTTCTGACGGTTCAGCCATTCAATGGTTTTTTCCATTTCGTTAAAAAAAGTGTTGAATTCCGGGAGAAGGACACTGTTTACCAGGAGCTGCTGCTCTTGGTGCTTATGCAGTTTAATGAATTCAAAAAGCCTGGCATTCCATTTTTCGGGGTTTTGAAACAGGCTGCTGCACATGAACCTGTTTAAAAAATTGATGCCATTGCCTATGGTCCGGGAATCCTTGATAGAAGGTGTGTAGTCATAAAAGGGCATGAAGTCGATCTGCAGGCAGGAACCATGGTCGATTTGTAGAAAGCTGTCTTTGAGGTTCAGGTAATGCGAGACATCGATTTCTTCAATCCTCTCCCCGTCACATCGAAGGAGATAAAAACGGTATCTGGCCGGGGACAGCCGGTGCATGATCAGGATATGCTCATTGTGAATAAAGGCCTCCTGAACCTTGTGCAGAAACCCGAATACCGAGGATTTCTCACGGAATCTCTTGGTTTTGTTGTTTTTGTCACAATATTGCCTGAATGCCAGAAGGACATCGTTTCTCAATAAGAGCCTTTGTTCGCCGGTCACGATCAGGGCCAGGATCTCCTTGAAATCCTTGACCTCGTTTTTTGAGATAATATCCGTTAATGTATTGATCATAATACTCCCATAACAGGCATCCATGTACAGCCATGCCTTGTATTGTGTGCCTGACCGTCTGGCAGGTGTTTAATCCGCATTTGCGTATGCTATGCCGGGCAATGGATCTTTTCCAGGACCTTATAGTGTTCCATGGCATCGACAATCCCTGCGGCGTATTCCTTTTGTGAAAAATAGATCCTGCGCTGACCCTTCAGGCCTTCGATCTCCGGGCTGTAGTTGCCAACCACTACCGCGTACGGTTCCCCCCTGAGCATCTCTTCGTCATTGCCGGAGTCTCCGCATACCATGATGTTTTCCAGTGGTATTTCCCATTTATAGCTCAGGTAACGGATGGCCTTGCCCTTTGATGCGCGGTAGGGCAGGATGTCCAGGTATTTGTTGTGGGAATATATCATATTGTACTTGCATTTATTCTTTATCAGGAGATCATGGATCATACTGAGGCGGTCTTTTCCCGGCTCCATATTGTAGCTGATCTTGAATGTTCGTTGCGCGGAGACTTCTTGAGGAGAGAGGAATGCGTATTGTTCGAGCAGGGAACAGATCTTTTCACGGTTCCACTTGCTTGCGATATGTGCATCCCATCCCTTGCCGTAAAACTGTTGCCGACCATAGTAGATTTCAGCCCCTACTGATGCGATCAGGATATCCGGCATGGGCACCCCGTGTTTTGCCAGGATCTCCATGGCCGAATCGATATTCCGTCCGGTGGCTACCCCGAATCCGATATTGTCACGGTTTTTTTCCAGGATGTCCAGGAGTTCGGCAAGGGCCTTGTTGTCTGCCCCGATAAGGGTGTTGTCGATATCCGTGATCAAGAAATAATTCAGTCCCGCCATCCGTCTGCCGATCCGATCGCCTGGAACGGCAGGGGCAAAGGATTCGGATTCATTTTCCCTTGTTTTAAGTATTCCCTTGATTTCCTGGAGATACCTTTTCACGTGTGTCTGCCAGGTATAGTGTTTTCTCACATTGACGATGCCATCCCGGGAATATTTTTTCCAGGTATCAGGGTGTGAAATGATCTTTTTTATGGCCGTACTGATGGCCACGGTATCCGTGGTATCCACCAGGAGGCCGTTTTTGCAGTTATCGATGATATCGCGCGGGCCGCCGTCATCCGTGGACACGATAGGTATGCCGCAGGAGGATGCCTCGATCAGGGTCAGGCCGAACGGTTCTGTCAATGCGGCATTGACGAACACACCCTTTTTCCCGGCTGCGATGCGGTAGAGTTCCGGCACCTCGTGTTCAAAATTATGTTTTTTGGGGATGGCCATACGGCCGTAGAGGTCATATTTATCCATCATCAGCAGCATCTCGGTGAGTACATCCCGTTCGTTCTCCTCCTTGTCCGCGATATCTTTTCTGATGCCGGCAAAGATGGCCAGATTGGCCATGGTCTGCAGTTCAGGGTCTTCGCCGTAGGCCTTTATAAGGCCGGAGATGTTCTTGCGTTTTTCCGGGCGGCACAGGGTCAGGATCAGCGGTTTATCCGGATACATGAAAAAGCGGTCGAGTTCATCGGTTACACAGACATGCGCATACATGGTCTCTTCGTCCTGCCGCTGTTCAGGGAGCTGATCATGGTAATAGGGGTAGAATTTTTCGACATCAACCCCTGGAGGGATTACCTGGAACCTCGGCAGATCATGATTGTCATACATCCCGTATTGACCTGTTATCTCCTGATTGGTGCTGGTTACGACCAGGTCCGCGGTTTTCAGGACCTCTTCTTCTGTCTTTATGCGGTGGTCGATCCTGAATTTCTTGATGATATCGTCTGGTTTCATGGCGTCCTGGAGGAGTTTTTTCTGTTTTGCCCGTCCAAGGGAATGTCCGGTAAAGATAAAGGGTATGCCGAAAAACTGTGAGAGCTGCATGGCCACATAACCGGCATCCGCATAGTGGCCGTGTACGATGTCCGGGATGATGCCGTTGTTTCTGATGAACTTGATGGTCTTGTCTATGTACTCCTCCAGCAGAGGCCAGAGCAGTTCTTTTCGGATATATTTTCTGCCCCCGCACTGGATACGCACAATACGGAATCCATCGCTTACCTGCTCTATGGGTTCGGCATAGTCCTGTGATACTGTTTTGTCTGTGATGAGCCGGGTCAGGAGGTCTACCCGTGCCACATCCTTGAGCATGCTGAGTTGTTGGCCCATCTCTATGACATACTTGATCTGTCCACCGGTATCCGCGTCGCGGCCCAGTTCCATGTTGTTTGCCCTGATGAGCCCGTGGATACTGATCATGAGGATATTAAGACCCTTCTTATCCGGCATATGTCTCTCCCTTTGGCATGTATTCGGCGTCTTTGTAAAAATTATTGTCCGCTGGAATGGCGCCCGGGATCATGCAGATGCGTGCGGCAAACTGCGAGGCCTTCGAGAGTATATCCTGAGCCGGCCATTTTCTGAGGTATCCAGCGGCAAGCACAGCGGTAAAGGCATCACCCGCACCGACCGTGTCCACGATATTGTCCACCCTGACCCCGGGCGTGGTGAATTTACCCTCTGGTGTAAACAGCTCGCTTCCCTGGTCCCCCTTTGTTACACAGAGCATCTCAATATTGTATTTTTGCATCAGCCATGGGATGAATCCGCTGCCTGATGGATTGTTGCCAGGCATGTCTCTGATTTCAGATAGTTCGTG
>JAYEKR010000048.1:0-5395 GCA_034661115.1 Thermodesulfobacteriota bacterium
TGTTCCAGATAATTCACGTTTCTGGACCCCCGCCTTCGCGGGGGTGACGCGGAAAGCACGTTCCGTGAACGGTTACCCCCTTAGAAAGTTTTGATACCCCGTAGCTTGCTGCGGGGTAGTTCATTCCCTTTAATACCGGTAGTTTTCCGCCTTAAAGGGTCCATTCATGGGCACTCCCAGGTAATCGGATTGTTCCTGTGTCATGGTTGTAAGTTTGACCCCGATCCGGCCCAAATGCAACCTTGCCACCTCTTCATCCAGGGCCTTTGGCAGGGTGCTTACGCTGATCTCCCGTTTATTGGTCCACATGTCGATCTGGGCCAGGACCTGGTTTGTAAATGAATTGGACATGACAAAGGATGGATGTCCTGTTGCGCATCCCAAATTGACCAGTCTTCCCTCTGCAAGGAGAAAGATACTGTGTCCGTCCGGGAAGGTATAACGGTCCATCTGGGGTTTTATGGTGGTCTTTTTTATATTCGGATAATTCTCCAATTTGCTCATCTGGATCTCATTGTCAAAATGGCCTATATTGCAGACAATGGCCTGGTCCTTCATGCTCTCCATATGCTCTATGCGTATGACATCGCGGTTTCCAGTGGTGGTCACAAAGATATCCGCCTCGTCCAGGGCATCTTCAAGGGTTACCACCTCATAGCCCTCCATTGCCGCCTGGAGTGCGCATATCGGATCAATCTCCGTGACCAGGACACGCGCACCAAGACCGCGCAAAGACTGGGCACTGCCCTTGCCTACATCGCCATGTCCGCAGACACACGCAACCTTGCCGGCAATCATGACATCCGTGGCGCGTTTTATGCCGTCCACCAGCGACTCCCTGCATCCATAGAGGTTGTCAAACTTGGATTTTGTCACGGAATCGTTCACATTCATGGCCGGGAAGAGCAGTGTCTTGCCCCTCATCATCTGATATAAACGGTGTACGCCTGTGGTGGTCTCCTCTGAGACACCGTAGATATCCTTTACAATCCTGTGCCAGAACCCGGGATCCTCTTTTTGTTTGCGTTTCAATACAGCGTTTATTACGGCCTCTTCCTTGACATCGGTGGGTTGATCCAGGGTGGATGGATCATCCTCGGCCTGGCACCCCTTGTGTACCATGAGGGTGGCGTCACCACCGTCATCCACGATCAGGTTGGGGCCTTTGCCTTCGGGAAAGCTGAGCGCGGCAAGCGTACATGTCCAGTACTCCTCCAGGGTTTCTCCTTTCCATGCGTATACAGGCGTGCCACCGGCCGCAATGGCGGCTGCGGCATGATCCTGTGTGGAAAATATATTACAGCTTGCCCACCTTACATCTGCACCCAGATCGATGAGTGTTTCAATGAGCATGGCCGTCTGTATGGTCATGTGGAGACTTCCTGTGATACGGGCCCCCTTGAGCGGCTTTTCCTTTGAATATTTTTTTCTGACCGCCATGAGACCCGGCATCTCGTGTGTAGCGATATCCATCTCCAATCTCCCAAACGCCTCCATGGAGATATCAGCCACCTTATAATCAAGCCCTGTATAATCCGGCAGATTCATCTCTGTCATTATATGCCCGCCTTTTTTCTGAGAATATCTTTCATGTCGGTCTTTTCCCAGGTAAACGTTTCTTCTTCCCGACCGAAATGACCGTATGCCGCAGTCTTCTTGTATATTGGCCTCAAGAGATCAAGTTTTTCGATAATGGACTTAGGCTTAAAGGAAAACACCTCTTGCACTAATGCAGAGAGTTTGTCGTCGGAAATTGCTCCGGTACCCTGCGTATCCACCATTATCGAGACAGGTTCGGATACGCCAATGGCATAGGCAACCTGCAGTGTGCATTGTCTGGCAAGGCCGGCCGCAACGATGTTTTTGGCCACATAACGTGCCATATAGGCAGCGGAACGGTCCACCTTGGATGGATCCTTGCCTGAAAAGGCCCCTCCCCCATGGCTTGCAAAACCACCATAGGTGTCGACAATGATCTTTCGCCCGGTCAGCCCGCAGTCTGCATGGGGTCCGCCCAGGACAAACCTTCCTGTTGCATTGATAAAATATTTTGTGTCCTTGTCCAGCAGTTCAGAAGGTATCTCCTTTTTGATAACCTCCTCCATAATGCCTTCCTTTATACTCTTGTAATCGGTGTCCTCATCATGCTGAGAGGCAACGACAATGGCATCGATCCTCTTTGGTTTACCGTTCTCGTACTGCACTGAGACCTGAGTCTTCCCGTCAGGCCTCAGAAATTCGAGGATGCCGTCTTTTCTTACACTGGATAGTCTCTGTGCAAGACGCTGGGCATAAAAGATCGGGGCAGGCATCAATACATCTGTTTCATCACAGGCATACCCGAACATCATGCCCTGGTCCCCTGCACCTTGCTCTTCAAATAGACCACCCCCCTCCTGGACACCCTGGTTGATGTCCTGGGACTGCCGGTCAAGGGCCACCATAACCCCGCAGGTATTCCAGCTGAAACCCATGACTGCATCATCGTATCCTATCTCTTTGATGGTCTTTCTGGTTACCCTCTGTACATCTACAAAGTGGTCTGTTGTGATCTCTCCGGACACGATGACAAGGCCGGTTGTCACCATGGTCTCACATGCCACATGAGCGGTCTTGTCATGTGCGATGATGTCATCAAGGATTGCATCAGAGATGTTATCCGCGACCTTGTCCGGATGTCCTTCGGTTACGGATTCGGATGAAAACAAGAAATTTTCAATACTCATTAGATTGTTCCTCCTGAATTGGCTTATTATTGTCCTGCATCAAAATACCGCCGGATATGATCAGCTTGAAGGCCTCTTCAACCGATATGTCCAGAGGTACTATGTCGGATTCCGGTAATATCAGAAAAAACCCTGATGTCGGGTTTGGGGTTGTAGGCAGAAACACATGGACCATGTTTTCAGCCTTTTCCACCAGTGGACTCAAATGCCCCTGTTTTGTCATGAAGACCACAGCATAAATGCCCTTTCTTGGATATTCTATGAGCACGGCCCTTTGAAACGCCATGTTTTTCTTCAGCATCAGGGCCTCTATGATCTGTTTTGTTGCCGAGTAGATGGGACCGGCAATGGGGATCTTTTGAAAGATGGAGCCCATCCAGCCGGTTATACGCCCTCCAATCGCATGCTGGGTAAGAAACCCTGCCAGGAGCACGAGACCAAGGGCAATGATAATACCGATTATCCCGGCAAAGAGCCCGTGATTCATCCCCACGTTTTTCGCTACTATCCAGATAATTGCATACAGGACATATATGGTGATAAACAGGGGAACCATGACAAGGGCACCGGTTACCAGATAGGTCTTGATACGTTTAAAAACAGACAAAAACATCAACCTACACCCTCTTCTTCAGACCCAAAGAGAATGCAATCTTTGAGGCATTTGCATCCATACCCACAGGTGCGTTTTTGAATACATTTTTGACTGTTATACCATAGTCTGTATCAAAGCTGTCCTCAAAGTATTTTTCCTGGAAGGTGGCGAATTTGAGCTGATGCGAAGTGGAATCCACCACGAACCTTGAGGATCCCTTCACCACTCCCTGTTGTATCGCCTCTTTAAGACCGGCTATGGACTCCCCTCCCTGGGTACAGACCACGTGTCCATGACGGTTGGCCGCCAGCATACCTTCCATAATCTGTGTCTCGGTTACCGTGATCACATCAAAACGGTCTTCAAAATAAGTATTGACCAGTTTCTCCACCCTGGGAAAGGAGACCGGATCACCGATCATGGCCGCCTGGGCCACAGAGGCAGAGACCTTCACCGGGGCATAGACACCGTTGCTTTTCCACCTGGCAATTGGATCTGCGTGGTGACTCTGTACCCCCAGTATATGAGGAAGCACGGTTATAATCCCCAGTTCATAGAGATCAATCATGCCTTGCATAATAGCGGTAATATTGCCGGCATTGCCTATAGGAACGACCATGACCAGGTCACTCATGTCCCATCGAAGCTGCTGTGCTACCTCAAAGGCATAGGATTTTTGTCCAAGTATCCGTACAGGGTTTTTGGAGTTGAGAAGAAAGACATTGTAATCCTGCGCAAGCTCTTCCACGATGCGCATACAGTCATCAAAGACCCCGGGCATCTCGATAACTTTTGCGCCTGAGGCCAGAGGCTGGGAGAGTTGCTGGGTCGTTACCTTGCCCTTTGGCAGCAGGACCACAGATTGAACCCTGTCCGTGGGCAGATAGCTCAGGTAAAGGGCTGCAGCGGCAGAGGTGTCCCCTGTGGATGCACATATACCTAGCACATGGTCCAGTTTTTTTACGCGTATGACATGGTTCAGATAGGTAATGGCCGAGGCCATACCCCTGTCCTTGAAACTCGCAGAGGGATTAAGCCCGTCATTCTTTACATAAAAGGGGGCACCTACCCAGGAGGAAAGCTCTGGATTTGCCCTTACAATAGGGGTCTGCCCCTCTCCCAGGCAGATAATATCCTCAAGGGGAACCACGGGCAGTATCAGTTCATGAAAGATGAATATACCGGAGAGCTCAGGTACAAAGCTGGATCGGCGACGATCAAAGATTTTTCTCCATGCCTGTGGGGTGGTCTGTCTGAATCTGTCGAAGGCATTGTTCCGGATATTCAGCAGCGATCCGCATTCCGGACAGGTATAGATAAAGTCGTATATCCCGTATTCCCTGCCGCACCCGATGCACTGGTAGACAAGCTCCCCTGACACCTCGGGCATCCACATCGCTGGGTCTGTCTTTCCATTATCCACCATAACAAGGGTACATATTATGATCGCCAGAAAAACTCAAGTGATTATTCTGTGCATAAAACCTGACAACCTGAATAGTCAGGTTTCCTCTATAAAGGAATGTATCTTTTCCCTGTAGACACTTGCGTATTGTGACATGAAGGCCTCGATATGTCCCACATTGTCCAGGAGCATAAGTTCCTTCGGATCTGCCGCTGCATCATGCATCTTTATTGAATGTGAATAGGGAACGACCGTATCACTTGTACCATGAATAAAGAGCTTTGGCACGGCAGACAAAGGCAGTGTATCCAGGGCGGAGAGCCCTTCACGGGGTATCATGCATTCGATCTGCGGATATGCCCGGGTAAAAAGGTTATAAAAGGAGTACAGCCCTGCCTCGAGGATGGCACCCTTCAGCCAGGGGATATCGGGAAGGATGCGTGCCAGGGTATAGGCGCCCATTGACTGTCCAAAGCCGATAATGGTTTCACCGAATTTTTCCGGATTGTCGAATACATACTGAAATACTGTCCTTGCATCTGTCTGGATGCCTGATAGTGTTGGTCTGCCCGTTGATTTTCCATAACCGCGGTAATCGAATGTCAAAAGATTGTACCCCATATCGAGCAGGAACAATGCGCCGGCAATATGGGAAGACATATTTTCTGC
>JAYEKR010000049.1:0-2585 GCA_034661115.1 Thermodesulfobacteriota bacterium
AAGCGGTCCAGGCCCTTGAGGCGAAGGTGTTTTTCCCATTTTGCACGCTGGCCCCTGAAAAAGGCACAGCCTATCTTTGCAATGTATCTCCCTGAATCACCCGGAGCCTTTTCAACCAGGTCAAAATATGTGTGGCCTGATTTTGCGTGCCGTTTAAACCCATGGACCTCTCCCACCACCCAGACCTCCTGGTCAAAGGTGAGGCCCAGGGCCTGTTTTGCTCTCTCGTTTAACTCGCTTACACTGAAATACGACACAGGGAGGTATTAACAGAAAGATGTATCATGGATCAAGTACATCCAGGGGCCAAAAGATTAAGGTAGCCGTTCACGGCTTGAAATTGGAAATTAGAAATTAGAAATTGGGGAGACAGGAAAAAGTTTTATCTATAGTAGCCGTTCACTTGAAGAAACCAAATCATGGTTGCGAAAACTCAGCAGAAGAAAATCTTTATCTGAGTCAAGAGCAATAGAATACAAAGCAATAGTTGAAAAACTCGGGCCAAAATTGAATGCGTTCGTCAACAGTACAAAGGCATAAAGGCCAAACTTCCACGTTCCACGTTCAACGTTCCGTGAACGGTTACAGATTAAGTTTTCGAGTTCTTTTTATTTCCATCCCGATGTTCTATCCCGATGTTCTTGACTTTTTTTGTTTCAGGGCCTAGGTTTAATGAATATGCGGGGGAAACTGGAACAGCCCAGGGGGCTACTTGAACTCATATCCATAGAGACGGAGAGGATTGATCCGGAATATGAAGAGCTCTGGATCAGCTATGAGTACACCTGTCCCGGAGGGGATTACAAGTCGGCCATGGTGCTTTCCATAACCAATTCCAGGGAGATGGTGAATCTTTTTTTCCGTCAGTTTCTGGCCGAGGCACGGACCCTTTCCGAGATAGAGGGAGACGAGGATATCGCCCTGGGGTTCTATGTGTCCAATAAGGCGGACACCATGCTTTTCATAAAGAACCTCTGCCAGAGGGTGATTGATGTTGTGGATGCAGAGGGACCCCTGGAGGAGAACCGTGTATACATAGATCTGTGTACCTCTGGATTTGATTTTAAGGATAATGAAAATTCCTTGAGCGGAAATGGATTTGAGGAGAGGTTTCGTGTTTTTATGGGCCGGGCCAAAGAAAAGATGGCAAAAGGGTATTATACCCTTGCAGCGGATGACCTGGAGAAGGCCAAGATTTTGTGTTCCACGAGCCCTCTATTGTTTAAACTGGCAGGGATCTGCCACAGAGAACTCTCTCACCTTGAGTCGGCCATGGAGATGTTTGAACGGGCCATTGAGCTTGGGGATCAGGAAAGGGATACATACCTTTATCTCGCTGAGGTCAGTTTTTTTCTGAACGATATGGAAAAGGCCCTTGATGCGCTTGAGGCATTGCTGGATATATATCCCCTTGATTTGAGGGCCATGGTTGAGCTTGCCAATGTCAGATACCAGATGGACATGGAGTATATTGACATCATGGACAAGGCCTTTGAAGAAGACAGGGACGAAACGCGTATGATTATCCTTCAGACCTTTGTCTTTAAAAAGGTGGCAAAAAGAGGACAGAGACGGATATCCATTGAGAATGCCTCAGCCATGCTTCATATCCCGGTAAAGACAATCCATCTGCTTGCCGTCAGAAATCGGATACCTGCAAGGATATACAGCGGGCAGGATGAGTTTATACTGGATGAGTTTGAGCTGAAGGCTTGGTCCCTTGTGTACAGGAGGTATGGTCTGCTTCAGGATGAGGTTAAAAGAGTCAATATTAATACATCAGGGGATATCAATTCCGATATGGTTGTACTCCCCTGATGATGTAATCAGGGGCCTGCGTCCGGTCGTTATCTTGTGTCACGGTATACCAGGCGGGATGCCGGATAAAAAAGATACAGGATATCTGCCCCTTATCTCAGACATAGTCTCCTCGGGTTTTATCTGTGTGGTCTTTAATTTTCAGGGCTGCGGGGATGCAGGGGGAAACTGCGATATGCAGGGATGGTATGGAAACCTCATGGCGGTGTTTCACCGGATATATAATACCCCCGGGGTTGATCCGACATCAATCCACTGTATCGGTTTTTCCGCGGGCGGTGCCGTTGCATCCAGGGCCGTGGCCATGGATCCGCATATCTCCAGCCTTTTGCTTATGGCTACCCCGCAGGCGTTCAGGGAGATCCTGCCGGATACCCCAAAGGTCCTCAAAGAACACTTTGTCTCTATCGGGATTATCCGCGACAGCGGGTTTCCCGATGACCTGGATGCATGGTATGATACATTTACGGATCTGGATGCAATAAAATGGCTCCCCTTTTGTGCTCCAAGGCCGGTTGGTATAGTACATGGCGATGCAGATGAGGTCGTACCCTTGTCCCATGCGTCCATTCTTTATGAGCATGCCAGGGAGCCCAAAAAGCTCATCATGCTGGAAGGGGCATCTCATCAGCTGAGAAAGGATGAACGTGTGTCCGGGATCATCTTGGACTGGCTCAATGGGGTTGTATGAGACAGGACAATTTCTGATCTGCGACCTGAGGATCCTGACGAAATATAAGGGTGGCTGGAACAAGGAGTAATAGTTT
>JAYEKR010000049.1:2685-5395 GCA_034661115.1 Thermodesulfobacteriota bacterium
GATGAACGTGTGTCCGGGATCATCTTGGACTGGCTCAATGGGGTTGTATGAGACAGGACAATTTCTGATCTGCGACCTGAGGATCCTGACGAAATATAAGGGTGGCTGGAACAAGGAGTAATAGTTTTCGGTTTGAAACTGGTACAAAGGCATGAAGGCCAATGTTTTGTGAACGATTACAGATTAAGGATATATAATGAACAAAGATGAAAATATATATTATCCCGCGTTTCTTGATCTCAGGGGCAGGCTTGCCGTTGTGGTGGGAGGGGGGAATATTGCATTGAGAAAGGTGGAGTCCCTTGTCCGGGCAGGGGCACGGGTGAGGCTTGTAACGCCGGAGAATATCCCGGGAATGGAAGAGATGCCCGGGGTTGACCTGCGTCCCGGGCGATACAGCCCGGCGGATCTTGACGGGGCCTTTCTTGTTATTGCGTCTACAGATGATGAAGGAATAAACCGAAAGGTCAGCGCGGATGCACATGCCCGGCAGGTTTTCTGCAATGTGGTGGATGTGACGGACCTGTGCAGTTTTATTGTCCCTTCGGTCCTTGAGATGGACCCGATCCGGATTGCCATCTCAACCGGAGGCGCATCGCCTTCGCTTGCCAGGAGACTGCGTATGGACATAGGGCATTTTCTCGGCGATGAGTATGCACAGATGGCGAATATCCTGGGCAGGATCCGTCCCTTTGTCCTTGCCCAGCCAGGGGGTTATGCGGCTCACAAACGGGTGTTTGATATATTGGTGAACTCCGATCTCCTGGGTGCATTGAGAGATAAAGATACTGTGCTTGCCACGGATATTCTGAGACAGGCCCTTGGTGATCAGGTGGACCTGGACGGGATATTGTGAGATCTCTTTTGTTTGCCTGCGGTATCATGTATGCCCTTACCAGCGTTATCTTTGTCGTGTATATCTTTGTGCGGTCCCACTGGCTTTCTATTGTCGCCAGGGCCCTGTATATATGTATGGTTGCAATCCATCTCATCTTTATGATCCTCTTGGTATCCGAGACCGGGACCTTTCCCCTTGCATCACCCGGGGAATTCATGAATATGATGATCCTCGTTGCATCCCTTGTAATGCTTTTTTTTGTATTCAGTCCCTCGACTTTTGTCCTGGCCGCGTTTTACCTGCCAGTTGCAACCTTTGTCCTTAACCTCGGCCTTTGCGCGCGTGGCCTTCATACGGATGCAGCCCTGCACGCATATAAATACCTTTTTCCCCTGCACACCGTCAGTGTTACCCTCGGCGAGGCCTTTTTTGTCATCGCGGCCATTATATCCATGGTGTATCTGGTACACGAGGGAATCATCCGCAGAGGCGATATATATTCACCTGTGGCCTATCTTCCGCCCCTGGCCGTGCTTGACCGGATGCTGTATCTTTTTTTGAGCCTGGGGTTTATTGCACTGACCATCGGTATGATCTTCGGTGGATACTGGATCGCGGATCTCGATATTTCCATGGTGAGCATTGCCCCCAGGATCGCATCAGGGGCTGTGATGTGGTTTGTGTTCGGCCTGAGCCTTCACCAGAGGATAGCAATAGGCTGGAGGGGCAGGAGGATCGCCATCATTACCCTTGCCGGATGTATTGTCATGGCCGCTTTGTTTATTGGATCATATATGTTTTTTCCGCAGGCACACGGGACAGGCCTGCTTGAATGAATCGTATCCGCTGTATCAGTATTTCTCACAAGGAGGCCCCCATACAGACAAGGGAGAGAATACGGGTGGACTATGAGCACCTGATGCCCCTGATGTCAAATCAATCCGAGGTCTATGTACTCAATACCTGCAACAGGACAGAGGTTTACTGGACAGCGATGGATTTTCCCCGGATCATAGGTCTTGTTTCAGGGATGTCCGGCATGGACAGGGATGATCTTTGTGGTATCTCCAGGAGTATGGAAGGATGGGATGCCATACGCCACCTGTTCATGGTGGCATCCGGGCTTGAATCTCAGGTCATAGGGGAGCCCCAGATCCTGGGACAGGTCAAGGATGCATACCGGGAGGCGCTCAAATACAATACTGTCTCAACCCTGATCAACAAGGCCATGCACCGCACCTTCCGGACGGCAAAGCGTATACGCACAGAGACAGGCATAGGGCGGAATCCTGTCTCCATTGCATCTGAGGCCGTGGAACTTTCTGCACATATCTTCGGAGATATCTCAAAGAGTTCCGTGCTTGTAATCGGGGCCGGAGACATGGCCGCTATCGCGGCAAAGAGGCTCAAAGACCGTGGGGTCAAGCGTTTATGCATCCTGAACCGCACGTATGAAAAGGCGTGTGAACTCTCCGGGCAGCTGGGGGGGGATCCGCGCCCGTTTTCCCACCTTGAAGATGAACTGGTCTCCTGCGATATCATTATCTCTTCTACCGGGGCATCGAGACCCATCATTGACAGGGTGATGATGGGGACGGTGATGAAGCGCCGGCGCAACAAGCCGGTTATTATTGTGGATATTGCACTTCCCCGGGACGTGGATCCAGCAGTCAAGGGGCTGGATAACTGCTATCTCTATGACCTGGATGCCCTTGAGTCGATCGTGGAGAGGCATTCATCCGACCGTGGGCAGGAGATGGCAAGGGCCATGGAGATTATAGACCATGAGGTGGATGTGTTCGAGAAATGGACACGTTCCCTCAATGCACAGGATACCATCACAGAGCTCATGGGTCTTATCGATTCCCATGT
>JAYEKR010000050.1:0-5381 GCA_034661115.1 Thermodesulfobacteriota bacterium
TAGCCTTCCGCTATATTTGCGGCTATGCTGTCGGAAGATCGTATTATCTGATAGCCCACAGTGTTTTTGAACCTTTTTGTTCCCTTTATCAAAATCGTGCCAGACCATATCTGATAACGCTTCTGCCTGTTTGCAAACATCCAGCTCGTAAACTCGTTTCCTGTCTCCCCAATTTCTAATTTCCAATTTCCAATTTCAAGCCGTTCACGGCTTGAAATTTTCCTTTCCCGGCCCGTAGGCCTCCTGGTAGATCAGGACAAAGGTCAGGGCCATGGTAAAGGCAAGGGGGCCGATGAGGATGCCGGAAAAACCAAAGAGTTTCAGACCGCCCAGCACGGAAAACAGGATCCACAAAGGGCTTACATGTGTGGAACCCTGCATGAGATAGGGCCTCAGGAAATTGTCCACGCTGGAGACGACCAGAGCGCCCCATACAAAGACAAATATACCTGCATTCAAATGACCTGTGGAGACAAGGACTATGCCTGCAGGGAACCATACAAGGGCGCAGCCCACAATGGGGATAAGGCTGGCAAAGGCAATGGCCGTGCCCCAGAGTACGGCAGGGATCCCGGCAAAGGAAAACCCGATCCCGCCGACAATGCCCTGGAAGACCGCGGTCAGCACCAGCCCGGTTACCGTTGAGATGCTCACATCACGGAAGCGCTCTATGATCAGGCCTTTGTAGTCCGCGGGCAGAGGGATCACTGCGGAGATGGCCCTGAGCCACTCTGGACCATCCCTGAAAAAATAAAACAGGGTGAATATCATGAGCACGAACTTCAGTATGATATTGGTCACATTATTGACAATATCGCCGGAATAACGCATCACCAGGCCCACGAACAGACCTGCGATCCGGGTTGCCTGGGTCTTCATGTCCCCCACTGAAAGGTCCAGTCCCGGCAGATATCGGTGGATATATGCCATCAAAGTATGCATCATCCCGGTATTGCTGTCTTCTGCAGACATCTGTGCCAGGTACGGGCCGATCTGCGCATAGGTCATTGCTGCTTCCTTTGCCAGAAAGACAATGAGCACACTCAAAGGCAAGACCACGATTACAATAATGAGAATACAGGTGACAAGGCTTGCCAGACCTTCTTTCCCTCTCAGCAGGGTCTTGATCCGGCAATACAGGGGATAAAAAACCACGACAGTGATCAAGCTCAGGACCATGGTCAGGATAAAGGGCCGCAAGACCATATAGACCAAAAACAGGATTAGGGCCAGACAGATAAAAAAGAAAACCCTTCCCTGTCTTTCCATCTAAAACCTCCGTGGGCCTTTTATTCTTTTACTCTTTGACATTCACGCATACAAAGCCGTGAACGCTACATTTGATGTAACCGTTCACGAAGCGTTGAAATTGGAAACTCGTTTCATTTCTCCGCAATTTCTAATTTCTAATTTCCAATTTCAAGCCGTTCACGGCTACCGTTCTCCGCAATTTCTAATTTCTAATTTCCAATTTCAAGCCGTGAACCGCCCCTATTCCTTGTCGACCTTTTCTTCCGCATAGAGGATGCGCTGGCACACAGGGCAGGAGATGAGCCGGTCGCCGCGGACCAGCTCATTATAGAGCTGGGGTGGTATGTGCATATGGCAGCCCTGGCAGACCCCGTCCTCGCATGCCACCACGGCAAGTCCTTTTTTGTTGCGCCTTATACGATCATATCTGCGCAGCAATGCAGGGTCAACGGTCTTCCTGATTTTTGCCGCTGCCTTGTCAAAGCCCTTTCCCCTGGCCTTGAGTTCTTTCTGCCTGGTCTCAAACTCGTTTTTCTTATCATCCAGGATTCCCCGATCCTCTTCAAAAGATTCCTTTATACGCTCCTGGTCGGCCTGTCTTGTCTCGATCTTGTCCATAATACCAATGAGCTGTTCCTCAATAACGGCTTTGCGTTTCTTTGAAAGATCGACCTCCCTCTGAAGGGCAAGGTATTCCTTGTTGGTCTTTATCTGTTTGAGCCTTGTATCGGCCGCATCGAGCAGGGCCTGGTCTTCTTTGAGCTCTGCCTCCAGGGGGACCCGGCGATCGTTCAACTCCTCGATCTCCTCATTGATTGCCTCGAGGTTGCGCCCCCTGGCATGGATAATACCGTCGATCTCCTCAATCTGGTGTGGTATCTCCCTGAGGGCCTCTGCATCGGTAAAGGCCTCAAGTTCAACCTTTTGGAGTTCAATCAATCCATCTAATAATTTTTTCAATCCTGTTACTCCTTTTTATCTATCCAATTAAACACGTCTTTCCCCCTGAACACATCGACATCCATGCCATCGAGCAAGGTGGTCAGTCTCTGTGCCAGGGGACCAATGGCTATCTGTTCTGTCCCGAAATGTCCCGGATCCACGATATTCAGCCCGGCCTCGGATGCATCGATGGCATCATGGTACTTCACGTCCCCGGTAATATAGGTATCGCATCCCAGATCAAGGGCTTTAGACCACAGATCCATGCCGCTTCCCGGGCAGACAGCCACATGGTCTACGCGTCTATGCGCATCTGCAAGGCGTGCGTGGGGAAACCCCAGAGACCCTGCCCATTTTTCCAGAGATCGCGCCCCTTCCACATGACCGCTTCTGAGCATACCGTGGGTCTTGATACCCCTGAGGTGGACAAACCCTGCCAGGCAATCCGCAACCCCTCCAGGCGCCTTGTCCAGATTGGTATGCATGCTTACCAGGGCAATGTCTGAACAAATAAGCATGCAGGCCTTTTTTGAAACCCCATCTGCCAGGTCGAGATGCCTGATAGGGTGGAAAAACAGCGGGTGGTGCGTGATAATAAGGTCATGGCCCATTTCCCGGGCATGGGCTATGGTATCCAGGCCCGGGTCCAGCGATACCAGCACCCGGTGTATCTCTTTGTCCCGGTCTCCAACCATGATGCCTGAGTTATCCCATTCCTCGGCCGTATCAAAGGGCGCCATGCGATCAAGTATTTCCAGGACACCCCTTAATCTCATGACGCTGCCATACAAGAAAAGGGGTGCTTAAAAAGCACCCCCCTGATTTTGCCCATATTTGTCATGTCTGTGCAGCAACACCTTTTCAACAACACCTGTCCCCCTTGCTTCCTGATACAATAGTTCCTGATACAATCTTTTAATGATGGGCCCACCTGGAATCGAACCAGGGACCTACCGGTTATGAGCCGGTGGCTCTACCAATTGAGCTATGGGCCCTTATCAATGAAGATTGCAATAGTCCAAATACGCGCATGGTGTCAAGTGCCGATTCCATGCCTCTGTGGCGCCTGCGGTCTATACCGCTGTCCTCAGGATCCGGCGGCCTCAATCCCCTCCAGCACCTGCACAATATCTATCCTGGAATCGATCGTAGAGAGGGTATGGTCTATCTCATCCATCCGGGCCTTTATTTCCTTTTTAACCTCCTGGTCTTTCTCTGCCTTGTACTGCATGGAGAGGGCCTCTTTCATCCCCGTAAAATAACTGCGTTCTTTTTCCGGAAGGGACAACAATCTTGGCACCTCTGTCTGCGAGCCAGAAGTGGTCTCGCGGAGAAAGGCTATCACATCCGGACTTTCCGACCGTGTGAGGCCATGCTGCATCTCTGTATTCATAAAGGAAATCTCGTCATAATAAAACCCCAGCACAGTCCGTATCATATGTGAACGCCGGGCCATAAGCCCTTTCAGGTATTCATCAAAGGCTGCAAAGGCCTCGTTTATAACCTCTTTATAGTGTTTTTCACTGGCAGCGCCCGGGGGACACAGATAATATCCTTCAATCCTTGGATAAAAGAAATCAACATATGCATACAGGGCCAGGATCATGATGAAATCGCCGACAATATTTCCATTGGTGGTGCAGGAACTGGTGGACATGGCACTTCCACGCGAAAGGATCTCCTCGGGGGCACCGGTCATCCATCTGGTTCCAAAGATCCCCGGGATATTGGTAACCGCCTCATAGGTCATTGCCTGTTTTTGTGCCTGCCCGATCTTGCCCCCCTTTTTACAGACCTGCCCCAGGGCCTTGAGCGTGGGCAAAAGCGAGGCCATGATAAACCCGTACTCATTGTCCTCGTAAAAGCTGAAACTCAGGTAATCCGGGGAGCTGACTGTGAGAAACCCCAGAGGGAAATTGATGATGGTGGGCTCCCCTTCTATCTCCTTGATGGTAAAAGGTTTTTTGTCCATAAGACGGGCAAAGGGCATAAACCGTTCCTGGGTAATGATCCGGTCTATAATAGACTCCATAATCCCCTTGAACTTGTCCATGGCCTGGTGCTTTTCGTATCTGTTGTATTCAAAGAGTGGTTTTTTGAGGGAAAAAGAGGTTCGAAACAGTGTGCCTGTGGGGCTGTAGTTGCGGGTGGTCAAAATGCTGACCTCGTCCTGGCGGGAAAGCATGCGGTTTTCCCATCCCTTGGCAGGGGCAGACTCCAGGAATCCCATTGCATATCCCTTGTCATGGATCTCGTCCAGCCAGCTTTTCATCCGGTCTGCGCCCTTGGCGGTATCCCCGACACAGGACAAAAGCACATTGACTCCCATATCATTGGCCGTATCCAGGACACGGTCCTTGATCGCCTCAGCGGAAAGCTCCCCGAGCCTGACATTGGCATGATGGAGAGTGGAAAGGATCGTCTGCCTGTCCGCGGACAGTATGTTTATAGCGGGCATGCCCTCTGGTGTGTTCACTATCTCCTGGCGGTCAAAGGGGATAACATGATCCCTCTGCGGCTCTTCTGCAATGGTCTGTTTCAAGTAGTTGGTTCTAAGCTCATGTTTTTTCCCGTCCGGTTTCATACGGTATATAGGGGAACCTGTCTTGTCATAACCCTCCAGGATCTTGTTTTTTTCTGAACGCAGAACACCGGCCATAAGCTGCTGAACCGTGGGTATATCAGCGGTAAACGCGCCGTACACAATATCTATCCAGACATCATCTGCCCTTAGATGGCCCGTTTTAAACCTCTCGAGGATATTCTGGTTGTTCTCCATGGAGGCATAGATGGCCTGCAATCCCATTCTCCCGTTTGCCCCGCGTATTGCCACCCTGATTACCGGAATCCTGTCCTTGATATCCATGAGATCCTCCTCTTTGTTTATATATCGATTAAACCGTATTATAGCACCCCGGCCCTACCCGGGACAAGACAATAAACATTCATGATTCATAACCATTCACGGAACGTTGAATTTGGGGAGACAGGAAACGAGTTTACGAGCTGGATGTGTAGCCGTGAACGGCTTGAAATTGGAAATTAGAAATTGGGGAGAAATGAAAAAGTTTTATCTATAGTAGCCGTTCACTTGAAGAAACCAAATCATGGTTGCGAAAACTCATCAGAAGAAAATCTTTATCTGAGTCAAGAGCAATAGAATACAAAGCAATAGTTGAAAAACTCGG
>JAYEKR010000051.1:0-10202 GCA_034661115.1 Thermodesulfobacteriota bacterium
CCTGTGCCGGTGTGTTAAATCCCATATCTGTTCCTCCTTATTTTTTAAGGCAGCCTATGCCACCTTTTTTATATTTACTGCGCTTACCTTGTATTCCGGTATGCCCGCTGTCGGGTCGAATACCGGGTTGGTAAGACGGTTTACTGCCGCCTCGCTGTAGTGGAAGGGGATGAATACCATTCCTTTGTCACATCTGGGCGTGATATCGGCAAATACCTCGATACTGCCACGCCTAGATGCGATCTCGAGGCGGTCACCCTGGGAGATATTCATAGCCAGGGCATCTTTGGGATTGATCTCCACAAAGACCTCTGGCGTCCTTGATACAAGCCCATTGGAACGTCGGCTCATGGTCGCTGTATGGAACTGATAGAGGATCCTGCCCGTACTCAAGAGGAATGGATACGCATTGTCAGGCAGTTCAGCGGGCTCTGCATGTTCGCATACACTGAAAAAACCCTTTCCACGCGTAAAGGCCTTGGAATGGAGTATAGGTGTGCCTGGATGCGTGGTATCAGGACACGGCCATGCAATCCCCTCTGCATCGATGCGATCATAGGTAATGCCGCCATACGATACCGTGGTTGCATTTATCTCATCCATGACCTGCCTTGCACTCTGATATCCCCAGTCACTCCCCATTTCGGCCCCGAGCATCGTAAGAATCTTCCAGTCGGCAAGGGCATCTCCGGGCGCGTCAACCGCCTTTCTGATCCTCGATACCCTGCGCTCTGTATTGGTAAAGGTACCATCCTTTTCCGCCCAGCAGGCAGAAGGCAGGACCACATCCGCAAGGTCGCTGGTCTCATTGGGAAAGATATCCTGTACAATGAACAGGTCCAGGTTTTTCAAGGCCTTTTCCACATGTGTGATATCCGGATCCGACATCATGGGGTTTTCTCCCATGACATAGAGGGCCTTGAGACTGCCATCGGCCGCACCATCTATCATCTTGGGGATGGTAAGCCCTGGAACCTCCGGAAGCTTGACGCCCCATGCATCCTCAAAGGGCTTTCTGTGTTCCGGATCTGTAACCTTCTTGTATGCGGGCAGATTCCCTGGAAGGCATGCCATATCGCAAGCGCCCTGGACATTATTCTGTCCCCGCAGTGGATTCACCCCTGTACCCGGCCTGCCGATATTACCAGTCAGCATGGCAAGGTTTGCACATGATTTGACATTGTCCGTACCAGTGGTATGCTGTGTGATCCCCATTGCATAGAGTATGGCAGAGGCCCCGGATACGGCATACATCCTCGCTGCCTCGACAAGATCCCCTGCCGGTATCCCTGATATCTTTTCCACATATTCAGGGTTGTATTTTTCCACGGTCTCTTTCAAGGCCTCATAGTTTTCTGTACGATCCTTTACAAAGGTCTCATCCAGGAGCCCCTCTTTGATAATCACATGCATAAAACCGTTGAGCCAGGCAATATCGGTCCCGGGCCTTGGCCTGAGCCAGATGGTTGCATACTTCGCAAGCTCTATCTCCCTGGGATCCACAAGGATCATCTTTGCGTCCCTCTGGATAATGGCCCTTTTTACAAAGGTTGAGATCACCGGATGGTTCTCTGTTGTATTTGTACCCGTGATAAGAAAACACCTTGACTCCTCCATATCGGCTATGGAGTTTGTCATTGCACCTGAACCAAATGCAGCGGCCAGACCGGCCACAGTGGAGCTGTGTCAAAGCCGGGCGCAGTGGTCCACATTGTTCGTCCCGATCACCGCACGCATGAATTTCTGAAAAAGATAGTTCTCCTCGTTTGTGCACCTTGCAGAAGAAAGCCCGGCAATGGCATCCGGACCGTCTTTTTCTTTGATCTTCTTTAGACGATCCGCCACATAGGTTATGGCCTCATCCCAGGACGCTTCCTTGAGCTGCCCGTCAACCCGGATAAGGGGTCGTGTAAGCCGGTCCTCATGGTCCACAAAATCAAAACCGAATCTTCCCTTTATGCACAGGCTTCCATTGTTCGGGGGTGGTGCGTCCTCTCTCGGTGTGGTAACCTTTATGATCTTGTTGTCCCTGACATTGAGATCCATCTGGCAGCCTACACCGCAGTACTCACAGGTGGTCCTGATCTTCTCAAGATCATCTCCCCTGCCTTTGAATCGTCCCTGCTTTTCTGTAAGTGCACCCACCGGACAAACCCTCACGCATTCGCCACAAAACACGCAATCGGAATCCTCGTATGGCTGATCAAAGGCCGTACCCACGGCCGCGGTCGGTCCTCTACCAGAGAAGGTAAGGACCTGATTGACCTGCAACTCCTGGCACGCCCTTACACAGAGCCCGCACAATACACATTTATTCATATCCCGGATGATCATCTCGTTTGCATCCTCTATGGGTTTGCTCTCCTCTGGTTCATTAAACCTGGGGAACTCCACTCCATATGAATATGCAAGATCCTGCAGGACGCAGTTGCCATTACTCTCACAGGTCATACAGTTGTGATGCCCCTGCGTAAGCAAAAGTTCAATCGTGAGCCTGCGTGAGGTTTTGACACGTTCGGTATCCGTATAAACGACCATCCCGTCAGATGCGGGCATGGCACAGGAGGCGACCAGACTTCGGGCCTTTTCCACCTCTACTACACATACCCTGCATGCACCTACCGGCTTGATCTGCTCATGATGGCATAAAACAGGTATGTATATCCCATTGGCCTTTGCGACCTCGTAAATCGTCTGATCCTGTTCAAAATCAAACGCTTTGCCATTGATTGTAATACCCATGTTTTCCCCCTTAAGTACTATTTATCCCTTTTTCTATCCATTCTGCAATAGTAATTGTTAATTTTTTAACATCTTTTCCCGCTATATCCCTTTACCCTTACACCCGGTTGATGCACATTTACCGGACCATGTATCAAGACCGCAGTCCCATACATACACAATCCGCATTAAAACGACACGGCTCTGTTGGAGAAATCTCCTGCCGGGCAGGTCTCAGTATGGTATCGTTCTGAGGCCTGCCCGGCATGTCTAGTTGCACAAAGACCGGATCTACTCCAGCTCCGCATCACATCTCAGACATCTGCCTGCTTCTTTGCATGGATTTTTTTGTGTTTAGCCTTGCTCAACTTGCTCAACCCCTTTGCCGGACATCTCTTTTCATAGATATGCGCCTCATACTCATCCCTGAAATAACGGATTGTGGACAATACAGGATTAGGCGCGGTCTGGCCAAGCCCGCACAGGGCCGAGTCCTTGATAATACCCGCCATTTCTTCCAAAAGTTCAATGTCACCATCACGTCCTTTGCCCCAGCATATCCGCTGAAGAATCTCCAGCATACGCTTGGTACCTTCCCGGCCAGGGGTACATTTTCCGCAGGATTCATCCTGGCAGAACTCCATGAAAAAACGTGCGGTATCCACCATGCAGGTATCCTCATCCATGACAATGAGACCGCCCGATCCCATGATAGCACCCATCTTGGTAATCTCCTCATAATCCGTAAGCGTATTCAGTCCCTCTACCGGGATGCAGCCGCCGGAAGGACCTCCCAGCTGGGCGGCCTTGAATTTTTTTCCATCCGGGATACCACCTCCGATATCAAAGATGATATCGCCTATTGAGGTCCCCATGGGCACCTCAATCAGACCCACATTGTTCACTGTACCGGTCAGGGCAAAGACCTTGGTCCCCTTGGAACGCTCAGTCCCGATGGAGGCATACCAGTCACCGCCCTTCATTATAATCTGCGCCACATTGGCATAGGTCTCTACATTGTTGAGTACAGAGGGTTTTCCCCACAGACCCTTATTGGCTGGAAAAGGCGGCCTCGGCCTCGGCATCCCGCGATTTCCCTCGATAGAATTCATCAGAGCGGTCTCTTCACCGCACACAAAGGCACCTGCCCCCTGGTATACCTCTATATCCAGGCTGTATCCTGAACCCAGGATATCTTCACCCAGCAACCCGTATTCCTTTGCCTGATCAATGGCAATACCCAGCCTTCTGATGGCAAGGGGATATTCGGCACGGCAATAGATAACCCCATGATCCGCACCAATGGCATATCCCGCGATAATCATGCCCTCAAGCACGGAATGAGGATCTCCCTCCAAAACGGAACGGTCCATGAATGCCCCGGGATCACCTTCATCCGCATTGCAAAGGATGTATTTCTGATCACCCTTGGCCGCTTTTGCAAAGGACCACTTCAGGCCAGCGGGAAATCCGCCCCCACCCCTTCCCCTGAGACCCGATTTTTTCATCTCCTCGATGATGTCATCCCGGGTCATCTCGGTCAGGGCCTTTGCAACACCCATGTATCCATCCCTGGCAATGTATTCATCGATCTTTTCCGCATCGATAAGCCCCCTGTTTTTCAACACAATGGGCATCTGCTTACCAAAGAATGGGATGTCATTCATATGGGGGATGGGCTCTTCGGTGGAAGGCTCAACATACATGAGTCTTTCCACTGGACGACCCTTGACAATATGTTCCTCGACGATCTCTGTGATATCCGCTTTTGTGACTTTCTGATAAAAGGTACCATCCGGGTATATAACCAGGATGGGCCCTGCCGCACAGAAACCGTTACATCCAGTCTCTACCACCATGACCTCGTCTTCAAGCTGTCTCCTGGCAATCTCCTGCACCAGGGCCTTCTGTATGTCCTCACTGCCTGAGGCCCTGCATGCAGTACCACCGCAAACAAGAATATGTGACCTGTATACCTTCATAATCTACCCCCTGTCGTCCTGTTCCTTGCCCTTTGCCATAACAAACTCCGTCTGCACCTCTTTATTCATGATATGCCGCCTGAATATCTGCCGTGTCTTGTTGGCAGTGAGATATTCATAGACAATGGGGTCCTCGTCCTGGACCTCCACAGTGGCAAGGGGCTCTCTGGAACAGATCCCTATACATCCCGATGTAGCTACAACCACATCGTTCACCTTGTTCTCATCTATCTCATCCATTATCGTATCAAGGATCTCCTTTGCACCGGAGGCAATCCCGCAGGTACCCATATGAACAGTAACCCTGACCCTCTTTGCACCTGACCGGAAAAGGTCCTCCATCTGAACTCTATCCTTGATCTTTTTGAGATCCTCTATCTTCAGCTTTGCCATACATACCCCCTATGCATCTTTATACTTTGCCAAAATAGATTCGACCTTGGCCGGCTCCACGTGTCCGTAGGTGTCTTCATCCACCAACATCACCGGCGCAAGGCCGCATACACCCACGCACCTGACCGCTTCCAGGGAAAACTGCCGATCCTTGGTACATTCCCCTGGCCCCACGCCAAGAAGATGAGACGCCTTATCCATAATCTTCTGCGAACCGCGGACATAGCACGCAGTCCCCAGACATACCCGGATCACATGCTTTCCCCTTGGAACCATGGTGAAAAAGGAATAAAAGGTAACCACCCCATAGACATTGGCTACGGGTATATTCAGCCCCTTTGACACTATCTCCTGAACCACTCTGGGAAGATAACCAAGTACTTCCTGAACCTGCTCCAGTACCGGGATCAATCCGCCTGGTTTTTCCCTGTATGCAACAATAATTTCATCAACCTTGTCCATCTGTTCAGAGCTGAACTCTTCAAGAGCAGCAGAGCTTTGAGTAACTGTTAAATCTGCCATCAATACCCCCTTTGGGTGCTATTTTGTATCCTGTTATCTTTTTAACAGTTCGACTATCATGATACATTGCCATTATCAAGCAAAAAATGAGGATCGAATTCTTGTTTTTATTTCAGGGACCAAAGGGAAAACCAAAAAACACATGGAATACTGGCCCCCGCCTTCGCCTGTCTGCGTGCGACGCACTTCGCAGGCGGGGGTGACCACTTCTGATTTTGCCTCGTCCATGCTCACAGCGTGCGACGCACTTCGCAGGCTGGGGTGACGGTTATCCTTGTGATCTTATATAGGATTCCAACTCCGCGTCCTCTGCTCCTCAGCGGTGAGGCCTTTTTTCCCCGTCCTTGGTTGTGAGCGTAGCTCATGTGGGTTTATATAAAAAATTGACCTTATCTTCTCTGTGCTCTCTGTGTTAAAATACAAACATGGATCAAAAAAACAATGAGATAACCGGCGTAGTCCTGATAGGAGGCCGATCACAAAGGTTTGGAAGGGACAAGGTCATTGAACCCTTTCAAGAGAGCACCCTTGTAGGTCATGTAACAAAAAGCATCTCACCCCTGTTCAAAAAAATCATACTTGTGGGGCATAAAAGGGAGGCACTGGGTGACATACAGGTTGTAGAGGACATCATGCCCGGCCTTGGTCCTCTGGGGGGCATATACTCGGCGCTGTGCGCCATTAAAACCCGATACTGTTTCGTCTTTGCCGCAGACATGCCACGCCTCAACCCGGCATTCATCAAATACATGATAACCCGGGCAAAAAACGCAGAGATCATTATCCCGGGATGGTCAAGGGGGAGAGAGCCACTGCATGCGATCTACAGCCAAGAGCTTATCCCGAAAATAAGGACATTGCTGAAGAAAAACTCCCTGCAAATCTTCAGCCTTCTCAAGGAGTCAGACACCCTTTTCATAGGTGAGAACACAATCAGAAGGTTCGGTGATCCAGAAAGAATCTTTGCAAACATCAATACCCTGCATGATATATCAGGATTAACTGGAAATACCATTGCAGCCTCACATAAAGATTGATATTCAAGTTTCCCCATAGGATATTCGATAACGGTTATATCTGTTTCCAGGAGGCAAAAACTTATGAAAAACCTTGGCCTGAAGTATAAAACATTATTAATAGTCCTTGTTCCTCTGGTCCTAACCTCCCTTGGAATCCTTGTCTACCAGACATCCTTTATCCATAAAAATTTCCAGAAACAGGAAGACGCCAGGGTACACAAACTTGCAAACTTCATCTCCCCGACCATTGCCATTGCACTGTGGAACTTCCAGACCGATGTAATCAAAACCGTCTGCCATGATGTCATCCAACACAATGACCTCAAAGAGATCGTCATCACAGACAAAAACAACAATCCGGTGTATTCCATAGCCTTTGATTCAAAGGGATTTACCAGTGAAAAGGATCCGCAGAGGCAGGGAAGGTCCATCTCCGTTCCCATAATCCAGGAAACAGACACAATTGGAGAGATCGAGGTCTTCTATGACTATGCGTATATCAACCAGATGATAAAAAAACTCACTTCAACCCAGGGCATCCTTCTTGTTATCCAGTTTATACTGGTACTTACCTTCTTCTACCTTGCACTGGAACTCGGAATTGTCCGTCCGGTTAAACGGGTAAAGAACGCCCTCCATGAGATATCCGAGGGGGACGGGGACCTGTCCAGACGCCTTGATGTAAAGACCAATGACGAAATAGGGGAACTCTCACAAAGCTTCAACACCTTTGTGAACAAGATAGATGAGCTTGCAGGATCCATCCGTGTATCCTCCAGTGAAATGACGGCCTCAGCCACAGAGGTCTCGACTGGCAACACCCAAATCTCCGAATCCACCCAGGAAATGGCAAGCGCCCTGGAGCAGACCGCGGCATCCATGGAGGAGATCACCTCATCCATCCAACATAACGCAGACATGTCTGCGGATGCCGCTATCGAGATAAAGGATGTGTCTCAGAACGCACAGGATGGGGCAGTACTTTTGAATAAAATGGACAGCGCCATGGAAACAGTTAGCACCTCCAGTGAAAAGATAGGTAAAATCGTATCCGTGGTCAATGAGATCGCCTTTCAGACGAACCTCCTTGCACTCAATGCCGCGGTTGAGGCGGCCAGGGCAGGTGAACACGGAAAGGGTTTCGCTGTGGTTGCAAACGAGGTAAGAGAACTTGCAGGCCGCAGTGCAGATGCCGTCGCAGAGATAAAAAGAATAGTGGAAGACAACCGGGACCATATCGAAAATACAGGAAATCTGAGCAAAAATACGACCGAGATCCTCACAAAGGTGGTGGAAAGGATCCAAAAATCATCACAGAGTATAGAGGATATCGTGACCAGGGCCCAGGAACAGGCCCTTACGGCCCAGGAGATAAACCAGGCGGTTATCACGATGGATGACGCCACACAGAAAAATGCCGCTGTGCTCGAACAGCTCACATCCGCTGCTCAAAACATGTCTGATCTCTCGCAAAATCTGGAGAAAAGGGCTGAGCAGTTCAAGGTGACCGGGGAATGAACAGGTGACAATCTGACCTCCCACAGGCAGGGTTATATGAAAAAGACAGGAACACCAGATATTCAGGCCCGGGCTGAGGGGAAACCGAACAATACGGGGAAGACAATATGATCTTTGACTGGATGGAAACCTACAAAAGCAGGTTGGAGAGTGCATACAATGCAATGCGTGGCATCAGAAGGGGTGCAAGGATCTTTATCGGATCCGCATGCGGAGAACCTCAATCCCTTGTAAAAACACTGATCGATATGGCGGATCAGATGGCGGATACAGAGCTCATACATTTCCTTGATCTTGGTGATGCACCCTATACAGATGAAAAATACGATGAGCGATTCCGTCACAATGCCCTCTTTATAGGGGCCAGTACACGAGAGGCCATACGATCAGGCAGGGCGGATTACACGCCCATACTCCTCTCAGAGATCCCCCTTTTGATGCAGAGAAGACGCATACATATGGATGTTGCATTGATTACGGTTTCACCACCGGACAACAACGGTTATGTAAGCCTTGGCGTATCCGTTGACATCACAAAGACCGCAGCCGAGATTGCGGATTATGTGGTAGCCGAGGTAAACCCCAATATGCCCAGAACCCTTGGCGATTCCTTTCTGCATGTCTCACAGATCGATGCATTCGTTGAGAACAATACGCCCCTGCTGAGTTTTGATGCCAGGGAGCCGGATGAAATCTCGGAAAAAATAGGAAAACAGATCGCAGATCTCATAGAAAACGAGGCCACTCTCCAGACCGGGGTGGGCAGGATTCCAAATTCGCTCTTTCCCTTTCTCATGGACAAACGGGACCTTGGGGTGCATACAGAGGTCTTTACAGAGGGGATTATAGATCTCATTGAAAACGGCATCATCACGAACAGAAAAAAAACCCTCCATCCGGGAAAGATCGTTGCCAGCTTTTGTATGGGCACCAAACGGCTGAACAATTACGTGGATGACAACCCGCTCTTTGAATTCAGGCCATGTAAATACGTCAACAACCCCTATATCATTGCACAAAACGACAAGATGGTCTCCATCAATGCGGCCCTGACCGTGGACCTGACAGGCCAGGTATGTTCCGACTCCCTTGGTTTCCAGTTCTACAGCGGCATCGGAGGTCAGGTCGATTTTGTCCGCGGCTCTGCCATGTCGCATCGCGGAAGATCCATCATCACCCTGCCGTCTGTCACGGATGACGGGAAAAAAACGCGGATTGTTCCTTTCCTGGACAAGGGAAGCGGGGTCGTGGTCACCAGGGGTGATGTCCACTATGTGGTGACCGAGTACGGCACGGCCTATATCCATGGGAAATCCATACGGGACAGGGCAATGGCACTCATCCATATCGCCCACCCGGATTTCCGCAACGAGCTTCTGGCCAGGGCAAAGGAACAAAAATATGTGTACCAGGACCAGGTACTTCCCCAGGTACTCTATCCAAAAGAATACGAGACATACTGGACTGACAAGCAGGGACAGGAACTCTTTTTCAGACCTGTAACACCAACGGACGAAAGAAACATACAGGACCTGGTATACTCCCTTCCGGATCAGGACATGTATACCCGTTTCTTTCAACACCTCAAACACTTCTCGCACAGAACAGCAATGCCCCTGGCGGCCATAGACTATACAGACCGAATGGCCATTGCCGCAGTTACGGGCAAAGAAGGACCTGAAGACAAGGAAAAAATCGTTGCAATAGGACGCTATATACGGGACCCGGTCTCAAATTACGCAGAGGTGGCCTTTACAACGAACAATGCATGGCAGGACCGTGGAATCGGGTCATTCCTTCTGAAATACCTCATCCGTATCGCCATGGAAAAAAATATTACAGGGTTTACTGCAGACGTACTGGCCCGCAATACACCCATGATGAAGGTCTTTTCAAATACGGGCCATACCTTGAATACCAGTCTTGAATACGGCGTATATGAACTCCAGATGGCCTTTGACGAAGATAAAGAAAGGCATTAGCACCTAATGTAAAACCTGATTGATCAGGCAGGGAGAATCATCACCAATCGCGGGAATCCAGTGTC
>JAYEKR010000051.1:10302-22805 GCA_034661115.1 Thermodesulfobacteriota bacterium
GTCTTGAATACGGCGTATATGAACTCCAGATGGCCTTTGACGAAGATAAAGAAAGGCATTAGCACCTAATGTAAAACCTGATTGATCAGGCAGGGAGAATCATCACCAATCGCGGGAATCCAGTGTCTCAGGTAAGTTGGGGTGACATGGTTTTTTTCATCCTTGGTTTTGAGCGAATCAGCGCTCATGCGAATTTATGATGGTTACCTCATCGCTTACGGTTTAAAGACCTGCCATGGAAATGAAGCATCCACCTGAACCGGAACCCGAACCCGCACCTGCGCTCACAGAAGCCTTTGTGTCCGGTGTCTCTGATACAGCCCCCTGTTCGGCTATCATAAAATGACCAAGTGTCTGCGTGGTGAATTCAACCCTGCCCTCATTACAGGATATATTCCCTGCATCCAGATTGACCCAGGTTTCAGTTGGTATATCCCATCTCCTGACCAGGGGATTGGATGCATCGCACTCAATAAAGATTTCCGCTTTATTGCTCAAAGACAGGCCAAGGGGCGCAAGATCGAACTCGCAAAGGATAATATCGCCTTCATCATTGACCACACCCTCAGTACTGATATCCCGCAAAGAACCAACAGCCACTGGTGCCTCACGCATGATGGCCCCGGCCATGATCTCCATGCCTACCCTGCCGCTGGAATCCTCTATGACAATGCCAAGGTCCGGATCATAAGGCCCTTGTGCAAGGATCTCATCCATGATGGAAACCCTGAGCCTGCAGAAAAGGTCTGCGTTCTCATCAAACACATTATATTCAAACTCTCCAGTATAATCTTCACCCTGGAGTATCCCCCCGCTTATCAGGGGCGATGTATCCGGATCAGTCAGGGCGACAACAGAATACGCGTCAGATATCTCGCTATATATATCTACATCATGCCCAACCTCTGCAATGAGATCCCTGACAATGCCCGCTTCCTGAGAACTGGGACAATCACCCGAATCCAGGGGATTGGTACCTGCAAGGTATTCCGCCAGGTTCTCAACCCCGTCTTTGTCATTGTCAGCAAGCGCATCCATGGGGTTTTCCGGATCAAGCCCCCATTGCTCCTCAATGCTGTCCGGGATAAAATCATGGTCGCTGTCAACCCCGGGCTCCACTGCCTGGGTGGGTATATAAACACTTGCCTGCACGGAAAAACCACTCTCGTTTCCAGATGTATCATAGGCGGTTACTGCAAAAAACCAGATTTCTCCCTGAGAAAGCCCAGCCACATCATACTGGGTTACCATACCTGCATCACAGACAGACCAGCCTTGCGTTTCACTGGATGTCCCGTAATATACCTTGTATCCCTCCAGATCGGCTTCGGTATTCGCATCCCAGTTGACCCGGACAGTCGCCGAATACCCCAGTGTGGTATTCAAAATAAAGACACAGAAAATCAAGAGGATCTTTCCATAAAACCGTATATATGGGATCGCATCTATTATCATCATGACAAAATTGCACTCAAGTCTCGTGCCATGATTTTACGCTTATTATTTCAACTAGTTATATATAGCTACATTATAAGCATCATCAAAAAAGTAACTTCGGTTACAATATTGGACAAATGGATGCAGAGGGTTGTGTTCACAACAAAGGATAATATAAACAGCCCGGAACCGGTTGATACCGGGCCGTCTATGACATTACTGCCTTGTAAAGGTATACAGAGACGGGCTTGCAACAAAGATGGATGAATACGTTCCGACAAGAATACCCACCATCATGGCAAAGGCAAAATTATGGATAACCTCTCCGCCAAATATATACAGGCACCAAACCACGACAAAGGAGGTAAGGGATGTGAGGATGGTGCGGTTCAATGTCTGGCTTACGCTGTTGTTGATCTGGGAAAGTATCTTCTCGGAGCTGTTATTCTTGAGATTCTCCCTTATCCGGTCAAAGACCACAATGGTATCATTGAGGGAATAACCTATGATGGTCAAAAGGGCGGCAATCACCGGCAGAGAAAGCTCCCTTCCGGTAATAGAAAAGATCCCTACCGTGATGACAACATCATGCACCAATGCCAGTATGGCGCCAAGAGAGAATTTGAGTTCAAAACGCCACCAGATATAAATGAGTATGCCCAGTCCGGCATAAAACAGGGAGAGATATCCCTTTTGCTTCAATTCTTGGCTGACCTCGGCACCCACCATCTCAACGCGCCGTATATCCACCCTTTGTGAACCAAAGGCATCACAGAGGGCATCCTTGACCTTTAACGATATACTCTCCTCGACGTCTTCTGTCTTTGGTGTACGGATCAGGAACTCTGTCTTGTCTGAATCCTCGATATTCTGGATGGAGGCGCCCTTCATCCCGATGGGCTCGAGTGCAGCCCTTATTTCCTTGGCACTGACATGACCTTCAAACATAACCTGAACAATGGTACCACCGACAAAGTCAATGCCATAGTTAAACCCCCTTAAAAAAAACACAGAGCTCATGCTGATAACAATCAATATTATCGACAGGGTATAGGCAATCTTTCTGAAACGCATAAAATCAATCTTTTTTCCTGGTCTTATTATATCCATCTGACCCTCCTAGATGCTGATCCGTTCTATCTTTTTTGAAAACACAAACCACTCCATTATCCATCTACACAAGAGAAGGGCTGTAAACAACGACGAGACAATACCGACCGTGAGGGTAACGGCGAAACCTCGTATGGGTCCGGTCCCGAACTGAAACAGGACAAGGGCCGCGATAAGGGTGGTGATATTTGCATCGAGAATGGTTGAAAGTGCATTCTTGTACCCGGACTCAATGGCCATCTTTGCGCTCCTGCCAAGCCGGATTTCCTCCTTTATCCGTTCATATATAATCGCGTTTGCATCCACTGCCATGCCTATTGTAAGCACAATCCCGGCAATGCCCGGAAGGGTAAGCACGGCATGAAACATGGACAATACGCCAAGGATAAGGATAATATTGACAACAAGGGCAAGGTCTGCAAGCAACCCGGACAACCGGTAATATATCACCATGAATACGATTACAATTACCCCACCGAGAAGGATGGACAAGAAACCTTTGCGTATGGAATCCCGGCCAAGGGATGGTCCCACGGTTCGCTCCTCCATGATATTTACAGGGGCCGGCAATGCACCAGCCCTTAATACAATCGCAAGATCGCTTGCCTCTGTATCCGTGAACCGCCCCTCGATAATGGCGCGCCCCCCGGAAATGGCCTCTCGTATGACTGGCGAGGAATACACCTTGCCATCAAGCAGGATTGCAAGCCTCTTACCCACATTATCCCGTGTTATGCGCTCAAAGATCCGCCCGCCTTCACGGCTGAAGGTAAGGGATACATAGGACGCGCTGGAGCCGGATGATATACTCATGCGGGCATCATCCAGGAGATTACCCGTCAACACCGTGCGTTTCTTGAGCAGGACCTCACGGTAGCCATCCTTTGTGTATGCGATATAACTGCCTAAAGGCACATCACCGGCCAAGGCATCACCAATGGAATGTTCCTCATCCACGAGCTTGAATTTCAAAACAGCGGTCTTGCCGATCAGGTCCTTGGCCCTTTCCGGGTCCGTTACACCTGGAAGCTGAAGGAGAATCCGCTCCTTTCCCTCTGGAATGATCACAGGCTCGCTGACACCGAATTCATCCACTCGGTTGCGTATGGTCTCCAATGCCTGAGAAACCGCGGCATCCCGGATCTTGACCACCTCGTCCGGGGTCATGCGGAATAATACGGTATCCTTGTTTTTTGTATCTGTCTTGACAAGAAAGGGATAGTCCCCTCCTACCAGGTCCTCCAGCTTTTCCATATCCTGGGCCTGTCGAAGCACAACCCGGATTCCATCCGAACCATCAAGATCCACCTGCCTGTAATGTATCCTTTTCTTGACCATCTCATCTTTCAGTCCGGATATGATATTACCCATCCGGCCTTCCACAGCCTTGATGGTCTCCACCTTGAGTACAAGATGCATGCCTCCCTGCAGATCAAGCCCTTTTTTGACAGGTGTTTTCGGTCCGATCCATCCGTCGGGCATATTGCCTTCACCCACAAAGGTGGGCAAGGCATAGAGCAGCCCAACCAAAAACACAATCAGGATAAGAAGACCTCTGATTTTGAATCTGTCCATCATCTCCCCCGATACTGCTATTTTTTATCTGTCGCGGTGCTTCCCTTTTTATACGAAACAAACTCCCGGGAAACCTTTATCTTTACCTTTTCTCCCACATCCAGAGTCAGGATAGTGTCTGTTACGCCGACCACCCTGCCATGGATACCACCGCTTGTAACCACATCGTCTCCCTTGGCAATACCATCAAGCATGAGTTTATGCTGTTTTGCCTTTTTCTGCTGAGGCATGATCAGGAGAAAATAAAAAACAACAAATATAAGAATCAAGGGCATCATACTCATAAACATACCCATGGAATCACCCCCTGTACCACCTGCAGCATACGCCAAACTGATCATTGATATATCTCCTTTATCTGTTTTCTTAGACTCTCAAAACGATTCTCTTGTATGGAATGCCGTATATCCGACATTAATTCAAGGTAGAAATGCAGATTATGTATGGTATTGAGTATGGAAGAGAGGATCTCACCGGACATATATATATGTCTGAGATAGGAACGTGAAAAATTCCGGCATGTATAACATTGACACCCTTCATCAGGGGGCAGGGGATCCTCCCTGTATCGCGCCTGCTTGAGCACAATCGGACCATTTTTTGTAAAGAGCATGCCATTACGCGCATTCCTTGTGGGAAGTACACAATCAAACATATCTATGCCCCTGGCTACCGCCTCTACAATATCCAGTGGTGTTCCCACACCCATCAAATATCTCGGTCGGTCCCCGCATATATAAGGAATGGTCATATCAAGGGTTTCCATCATAATATCATGCCCTTCTCCCACAGACAACCCCCCGATTGCAATACCTTCAAAGGGAAACCCGGATATCTCCCTGGCGCTTTTACGCCTGAGCTCCGGATATACCCCGCCCTGGACAATACCGAACATGGCATGACCTGAGCGGCGTGAATGCAGACATCGCTGTGCCCACAGGGTGGTCCTGTCCACAGAGGCCGCGACATACGTCCTTTCGGCCGGATAGGCAATGCATTCATCCAAAACCATCATGATGTCGGATCCCAGATCTTCCTGTATCTCTATGGCCCTTTCAGGGGAAAGCATATGCCTTGAGCCGTCAAGGTGTGAAGAAAAAAAGAGTCCCTCATCATCAATCTTCCTTATCTTTGAAAGGCTGAAGGCCTGGTAACCACCGCTGTCTGTAAGTATGGGCCTGTCCCATGCCATAAAACGGTGCAGCCCCCCCATTCGGGATATAATCTCCTCTCCGGGCCTCAGGTGAAGGTGATAGGTGTTGGAAAGAATGATCCGGGCACCAAGATCGTCCAGGCTCTGAGGTGTCATGGCCTTGACCGTGGCTTGTGTGCCAACGGGCATGAAGACAGGGGTGTCGATGTATCCGCGCGGCATGGTTATACGCCCGGTCCGTGCCGAGGCATCCCCGGAAACAACATCGAATCTAAAGGATGAACATGGCGTCTCCATAACTGAAAAAACGGTACCTCCTTTTTACGGCCTCGCTATAGGCCTTCATTACAAGGTCATATCCCCCGAAGGCGCAGGTGAGCATGAGAAGGGTTGAACAAGGCAGGTGAAGATTGGTCAACAGACCGTCAATACACATGAACCGGCCCGGGGGATATATAAAGATATCGGTAGAACCTTTTCCGGGAACGATCTCTCTATTGGTGCGCATAAGGTATTCCAGCACCCTTGTTGTGGTTGTACCTACTGCGATAACCCTTCTTTTTTCCTGCATTGCCCGGTTAATGATTTGTGCAGCATCGTCTGAAACATTGAATGCCTCTGAATGCATCTGATGATCCTCTATCTTTTCGGTCCTGACTGGCACAAAGGTCCCATCGCCAACATGAAGGGTTATACAGGCAAGCTCAATACCATATTTTTCCAGACGATGCAGGTATTCAGGGGTAAAATGCAGCCCTGCGGTAGGGGCAGCAACCGACCCGTCATAGCGGGCATACACGGTCTGGTATGCGTCGATGTCTGCTTCGCGCGGCATTCTTTTTATATAGGGAGGAAGCGGAATCTCTCCTTTTTCAAGGAGCTTTTCACCAGACGAAAATTTCAGCACAAACCGGTTTGCCTGCCTGGCCTCCACCACGGCATCAAGACCGTCTCCAAACCCCAGACGCGTCCCGGGCCCGGGAGACTTGGAGGCACGCACCAGGCACTCCCATCGTGCAGGACCGGTCTCTTTGAGAAGCATGACCTCAACCCTGCCTCCTGTCTGTTTCCTGCCCCACAGCCTTGCAGGGATGACCCTCGAATCATTCATGACCATCACATCTCCAGGCCTGAGATATGAAATAAAATCAACAAAACCACGGTGAAAAATCGAAGAGGCAGAACGGTCAGCAACAAGGAGTCTCTCCTTGCCCCTGGGATATGGCTCCTGTGCTATGAGTTCCTCATCAAGGTCATAATAAAAGGTCTCAAGATCCAATCACACCCCTCCCATTGACCTTCCCACATAGATAATACCAAGACCGGCAAAGGCCGAGACAAGGGCGACCAATCTGAGAATCCTGTCATCTACACCCTCTATCATGCGTGCCCATTCCCTGACCTTCCGGGGAAAGGCAATATAAGGCAGGGCCTCCAATACAAGGACCATTCCTATCACTGTCAAAAAATATGCCATATCTGCATTGTATACTCAGAACAGATTGTCCGGGTCAACCCGTAAACCCTGGATCTCTTCATGGGATATGATCGGGGCATCAATATGGGTATTCAATGCCATTGGATCATCCCCGTACACGGCCTTATACCCCTTTGAGCCCCTGCCCTTTGAATACCGAAGGCATATCCCGGCGGCCGTTTGAATATCATTGGGGCTGACATCACCCCTGATAATACCAAGGGGTCCGGGTATATCATCAATCTTGATAAATATATTACCTGGATACATCAACGAAGAAAGCACTGTGTTTTCTTTATCATTCCTTGATACAATCAGGGCCTTTGCCTTGCCCAGATCAAACTTCCGTCCCAGCACATCCATGGCAAGGTCATATCGTGACACATTTCCAGAGGGGGGATTCATCAATGTGTGCCTTACCTTGAAGGCTATGCGATTCTCACAGAGCAGACATCCTCCCCCTGGTGAGGGAATATCTTCTGCCCTGATACCAAGGCGTTTAGCCATAGAAATCTGTTCCTTCCGGCCACGACCGGTGATTCCTGGCAACCCGGAACGGTCCACCACACCCATACGTTCGGGTAAAGTCTCAGGCAAAACCTGCATACAAAGGGGTCTTACACAGAGATCACTAAGGCCGGATTCCTTTTCGATGATATTCATGGCATCCCTTCTCTGAGACATGGGACGCTGCCCCAGGACCTCCCCGGTAATAACAAAGGATGCATTGTATGCATCCATCATGGACCCTGCACGCCTGAGCATCCCGATCTTACAGTCAATACAGGGATTCAAATGCTTTCCGAATCCATGGGTCGGATTTTGGAGGACCCCGATAAGGTCATCCGTATAATCAACGACCTCGACCTCAATACCATATTTTTCAAGGTGAAACTCTTTAAAAGAAAAAGGGTCTCTCAGTACAGAGAAACCAAAAAAAGGGGTGCCGAAAAACACGGCAACAACCCTTATACCCTGCCCCTGAATCAGCTTTATTGCAAGGATGCTGTCCAGCCCACCCGAATACAGGGCAATAGCGTGTCTGGTCATAATACGAAGTCTTCAATCAATACGAGGATCATCCTAAAAAACAAAAGGCCCTGGAAAACCCCAAGGCCCTGGAAAAAAGATGGCGGGAGCGACGAGACTTGAACTCGCGACCTCCGGCGTGACAGGCCGGCGTTATAACCAACTTAACTACGCCCCCGTGTGGTAGGCGGAACAGGGCTTGAACCTGTGACCCTCGGCTTGTAAGGCCGATGCTCTCCCAACTGAGCTACCCGCCCACTTTGTATTGGATTACATTACTTGTTGACCGCTTCTTTAAATGTCTTCCCGGGCCTGAATCTTGGCGCTTTGGAAGCCTTGATCTTTATTGGTTCTCTTGTCCTTGGATTTACACCCTGCCTTGCAGCCCTTTCAGCCACATCAAAGGTTCCAAACCCAACCAGAGCCACCTTGTCGTCCTTTACAAGGGCCTCGGTAATTGCCTCTGTTGTAGCGTTTATCGCCTTTTCAGCAGCTGCCCTGGGTATCCCTGCCTTGTTTGAAACAACAGCAATCAGTTCCGTCTTTGTCAATGTAAACCTCCTAATACATATTGATTTGCGCCTGAAAGATAATTTACACAGAGATACCAACAATCATCAGGCATGTCAATACCCGAATTGCAGTATCTATGCGCCCTTACGCATGAGATGTCTTGGCCTCATACAAAATCACGGGATCCTGGCCATTGATAATCACATCTTTATTTATCACGCATTCCTTTACCCCTTCCATATCCGGTATATCATACATTATATCAAGCATGACATTCTCCATAATGGAGCGCAGGCCCCGTGCGCCTGACTTGCGCTTCATGGCCTCCTTTGCAATGGCAGTCAGCGCATCCCAGCTGAAGCTTAAATCAATATCATCCAGCCTCAGCAGGGCCTGGTACTGCTTGACCAAAGCATCTTTGGGTTCAATGAGTATGGAGATAAGGGCATCCTCATCCAGTTCATTAAGTGTTGAGACAACAGGTATCCGACCCACAAATTCAGGGATCAGCCCATAATGTATAAGATCCTCGGGTTGAACATGCTTGAGAATATCCCCTATATTACGTTGTTCCTTGCTTTTTATATCTGCCACAAACCCAATGGTTTTTTTATCCAGTCTCTGGGATATGACCTTGTCCAGCCCGACAAAGGCACCTCCGCAGATAAAGAGTATATTCGAGGTGTCAACCTGAATAAACTCCTGCTGTGGATGTTTCCTTCCACCCTTGGGCGGAATGGACGCCACTGTACCTTCAATAAGCTTTAAAAGTGCCTGCTGCACCCCTTCTCCGGACACATCTCTGGTTATCGAGGGATTATCCCCCCTGGATGCGATCTTGTCTATCTCGTCGATATAGACAATACCCTTCTGTGCCCTTTCGACATCATAATCCGCATTCTGGAGAAGGCTTACAATGATATTTTCAACATCTTCCCCGACATATCCGGCCTCAGTCAATGTGGTTGCGTCGGCAATGGTAAAGGGCACATCAAGTATCTTTGCAAGGGTCTGTGCCAGCAACGTCTTTCCAGAACCCGTTGGTCCGAGGAGCAATATATTACTCTTGTTGATCTCCACAACCGCTGAATCGGTATTTGCTTCAATCCTCTTATAATGATTATGCACTGCAACAGAAAGGATTTTTTTGGCCTTGCCCTGGGCTATTACATACTCATCGAGTACATCCTTGATCTCGGATGGCCTGGGAAGGCTTGATGCCTTTCCTATCTCCTTCAGCTCGCCCTCATCCTCTGAAAGTATCTCATTGCACAGGGCAATACACTCATCACAGATATACACATCCGGACCTGCTATGAGTTTATGCACCTCTTCCTGCGATTTTCCGCAAAATGAGCACCTCAATCCCGGACGGTAATGGTCGTTAATCCTCGGCATTCGCCTTCTCCTCTTTTACAATCTCGGGCCTTCTGGTAATCACGTGGTCAATCAGGCCATATGTCACCGCATCATCAGGACCCATGAAAAAGTCTCTTTCCGTATCTTTTCTGATCTTTTTCTCCGACTGAGCAGTGTGCCGGGCAAGTATCCCGGTCAGAGACTCCTTGAGACGCAGCATTTCAGAGGCATGTATGGTCACATCCGAAACCTGCCCCTGTGCCCCGCCAAGCGGCTGATGAATCAGCATCCTGGAATGCGGAAGGGAATAGCGCTTATCCTGCGCACCGGCCGCAAGAAGCACTGCCGCCATGGATGCAGCCTGACCAACACATATCGTACTTACCTTCGGACGTATATACTGCATGGTATCATAAACCGCCATACCCGAGGTCACCGAACCCCCCGGAGAGTTTATATAGAAAAAGATATCCTTGTCCGGATCCTCTGACTCAAGAAAAAGAAACTGGGCCACCAGAAGATTGGCTATGTCATCATTGATCTCGGTGCCAAGCATGACAATCCTGTCCTTCAAGAGCCTGGAATAGATATCGTACGATCTCTCTCCTCTATTCGTCTGCTCCACTACCATTGGTATCAGGGTCATCCATGTCCTCCTCTGTACCGGTTGCATCCTCTATATCTGTTACATCCTCTATTTCTGTTACATCGGTAATTTTGGCATTTTCTATAATATAGTCATAGACCCTTCTTTCAAGCACACTATAACGTATATCATCCATGCGGTCACTGCCCTCTATCTCCTTCTTGACCGTATCAAGGGGCACATTGTAGCTGTCAGCCATCTTTTCAAGCTCTTCATCAACATCCTGGTCACTCACCTCGATATCCTGCTTCTTTGCAAGGGAATCAACCAGCAGGGAAACCCGAAGAAACCTTTCAGAGGATTCTTTTGTCTCCTTTTGAAACGCGCTGAGCGCCTCATCATCAGGGAATAACTGCTCCATGGGAATCCCCTGGCTCTGGAATCTCTGTGCCATGCCCTGTATTGACATCATGGCATGCATATCCACCATGGAAGCAGGAAGATCAAAGGGGTTGCCCTCGATCAGCCGGTCGGCTATCTGCTTCTCCAACCCAGCCCTTGAATCCGCTTCAATCCTTTCTTTCAGATCATCTGCGATCTGAGACCTGAGGTCATCCATGGTCCCGGCCGAATCCCTTACCTTTTTTGCAAATTCATCATCCAGCTCAGGCAGGCTCCTAGTCTTCATGGAGACAATTTCCATCTTTACGGATGCAGTCTTACCCCGCATATCCTCCATGAAATGGTCCCGGGGGAAATCCACCTGGACCTCATTTTCTTCATTCAACTTCATGCCTGCAACCACATCCTCAAGCGACGGGATAAAACTCCTTTGTCCGGCCTCAATGGTCATATTCTGTCGGTCCAGCGATGGATTGTCTTCAGAGGATATATTTGCAACCACATAATCACCCTTTTGGGCCATGTACTCCGGGTCATCAACATCCTCCAGCTCGGCATGCGTCTCCCTGAGCTTTGCAATTGCGTCATCCACTGCGTTTTCATCCACATCCACAATGGTCTTTTTCAGCTCAAAGCCAGTGCAGTCCCCGACTTCCGGCCGGGGTTTCACATCAAAGGTGGCAATAAAGCAGCAGTCCTCGCCCTCAGTGACCGCGGTTTTGTCAATATCCGGTGAAGACACAATATCAACGGCATTATCCTTGACTGCCTGCTCAAAATTATCGTTTATCACCCTCTTGGTCATCTCGGATGTGATATAGTCGCCGTAATGCATGCGCATTACATTTCTTGGCGCCTTACCCTTCCTGAAACCCTTGATGACTGCCGCCTTCGCAATCTCGCCATAGATATCATCGGCAACGGCCTTGACTGTCTCTTTTGGGATGACAATCTCCATCTCTTTTTTTGCAGGACCTATATCCTTAATCTCAACATTCATTTATTTTTCCTTTCAAAAGAACTTTTCATTTTCACCATTCAACATATATTGCGTATTCAGGTCAATCATTTTTTACCCGGCACGATTGCTTTCGGGTCCAGATCTGGCTTTTCCCGTGTCAATGATCTGAAGACCCCCTTCATCTCACGGGTATAATCACCATCAGAGGCATATATGAACAAGGGTGCATCCATGGTGAACTGTCTGCCTGCATCAAGAACCCCGCAGACAACGATAAACTCTGCGGATTGACCAGGGGATGAATGCACCATCATTGCCCTTTTGGGCTCAATCGAATACGCACGCATGAGGACAAAGAGATCAACTATCCTCCATGCAGGATATATGATATACAGACGCCCCCCTGTTCGAAGGATATCCCCTGCTTTTCTGACAAGGGTTTCAAGGTCCAGCATAATTTCGTGACGGGCAATGGCCCTGCCGGCATCCGGGTTGATCTTTCCCGTTCCAATCGGTCTATAAGGCGGGTTTGTTACAATCGCGTCAAAACCCCTTTCATCAAACGCCACGACATCGCAACAGACCACCCTGGCACTGTCCTTAAAACCGTTCATCTCCAGGGATCGCTGAGACATCGCAGCCATATCTCCCTGAACCTCCAATGCGGTCATTCTGAGCCCCTTGACCCCTGCAAGCATGATGGAAATAACACCACAGCCGGATCCACAATCCAGTACACGGGCACCTTGTGTCTCGTCTACAAAACCAGCTAAAAGATAGGCGTCCAGCGAAAAACGGTACCCCTTTTTCTTCTGCAACACAGGGAGGTCATTGCAGGCCAGCCGGTCAAGGGTTTCATCATCTCTCATCAGGTGCGTATATGATTTCTTCCAGCATCCTT
>JAYEKR010000052.1:0-22796 GCA_034661115.1 Thermodesulfobacteriota bacterium
CCAGCTCGTAAACTCGTTTCATTCCTCCCCAATTTCTAATTTCCAATTTCAAGCCGTAAACGGCTACCTAAGGGGAATAGGCCTTTCGCAGCAAGCTGCGGGGAATTAAACCCTAAGAGAGATTAACCTATATTGGCGCCAATATCGAGAAAGACACCACAACTAAGCCTCGGCAATATGGAGAGAACATTTACGTCTGCAGGAACAACAAAGGGACAGGGTTGTGATCTATCTTTGTTCGTGGTTAAGGGTCTTGTCTTGAACCGTGGACCTTTTTTAAAAATCCTTTGTCAGGGTTTCCCCTTGATCCAGTGTTCCCGGTGTATCGGATGGAGTACTCTCAACTGGAAGGTATATTACAAACACACAACCCTCCCCGGGCCGGCTGGAGACCTCTATCCCTCCATGGTGCTGTTTGACAATCCCATATACAGTGGAGAGCCCCAGCCCGGTCCCCTTGTCTTTCTCCTTTGTAGTGAAAAAGGGTTCAAAAATATGTTTCATGGTGTCCTTGTCCATACCCGTACCCGTATCCCTCACGCAAAGCCGGACATATTGTCCGGGAGGACACATGCCCGGGCATTCTTCCTGAGATGCATCTTCAATGAGGAAATTCGAGGTTTCCAGGGTGATTACACCTCCTTTTGGCATGGCATCCTGTGCATTTACCACAAGATTCATAATGATCTGGTCTATCTGTGTAGCATCGGCCTGAATAACAGAGAGTCCCTGGTCAAGGACCAGGTGTATCTCTACGGTCTCCCGGACTGTACGGCTCAAGATCTTATAAAAATTATCAATCTGTCTATTCAGGTTTATGGTCCTTATATCAAGGACCTGCCTGCGGCTGAAGGCGAGGACCTTCTTTATAAGATCCCTGGCCAGGTCTGCTGAATCCTTTATGATATCAATCTGTTTGTGCATCCGGTCTTCCTTCGGGATTTTCGAAGAGATAAGGCCTGAATATCCGATGATCGGGGTCAAAAGATTGTTGATATCATGCGCAATGGTCCCGGCAAGCCTTTCCATGGAATCCATCCTTTCGATCTCCTGGATCTTTTCCTCAAAAACGGCATGCCTTTCCTCGGCTTTTTTCCGATCTGAGATATCTATAATGTAGACCAGAATCGCGATCTCTCCCTGATACGCAATGGGCTCTGCCCGAAGATCCACCCACCTTTCTTCGCCTCTCTTTGTAAAAATCTTGATATTATACCATTTAGGGGGTTCTTCACCCCGGAGCCTTGCACTGGCCCGGTCTTTAATCGTGTCCACAAAATCTTGGTGAATTACATCCCAGTAATACATACCAAGGATTTCCGCCTTTGAATATTCCAAGATCCTCTGGGCCATGGGATTGGCGTATAGAAACCTTTTTCCCCGGTGTATCAGCATGCCTATCGGGGCCGCTTCAGTAAAGGTCCTGAACTTTGCCTCACTTTCACTCAGGGCATGTTCGGCCTGTACCCGTTCCGTGATATCCCTGGCCAGACCCCGAAACCCGACCGGAAGACCATCAGGGCCTTCTATGATCCCTACGCTGAGCTCATGGTGGCGTATCCTGCCATCTGAGGCAATGACCTCAAAATCATCAATGGTCAGGGGGGTTTTATCGCAATAGACCTTGTTGAATGTCTGGAAAAGACGCTCGGACGTTTCTTTGTCCGTATACTCCCGGTTGTCCATACCCATCAATCTTTCTCTGGGATATTTCAGCATACGGCATTCCGCATTGTTGAAAAAGGTAAACCTCCCTTTGAGGTCTGTCTCAAAATATCCCTCATCGATATTATCAAAGATACCCTTATATCTCTTTGACTCCATCTCAACCTCAAGCTCCATTCGTCTGCGGTAAAGGATGTAGACTGAAAAAACGATCACCAGGAGAAAAAGCAAGGCCGCAATAACAACCAGGTGCCAAATATGGTTGCCGGTCTCCACAAAGAGGGTGCCGGTCCCGGCATAAATGACCGGAGATACAAAAAAAACACAAACAAAGGAAAAAAAGGCCTGGCAGAATCGCCCTTTGGGTCTCATAAACCCTTGCCTTCAATGGGCCATCGTGACCTGACATTCATGTCCATACCGGAAAACAACCCCTGCTCAAAATAACGTGCAGCCGCCATGGCAATCATGGCGGCATTGTCCGTGCAATATTCTTTTTCAGGGACAACAAGCCGGACACCCGCTGCCTGTGTGGCCTCTTCAAAGGCATTCCTCAGGGCAGAGTTGCTTGCAACCCCGCCGGTAATAACCAGCAGCCCCATATTATATGTCTTTACCGCCTTCATGGCCTTGGTGACGATCACATCCACGACCGCTGCCTGAAAGGCCGCGGCAATCTTCGGGATCATATACGCCTTAACAGGGTGTTTATCCCCGGGCATGCCGGAAAAACTCAAATCCAGGTCCTTGAATACCCCTTCTTTTACGACAAGGTTCAGTACCGCTGTTTTAAGACCTGAAAAACTGAAATCATAGGTATCATCATTTTTTTTGGGACGTGGAAGATGGATCTCTTCATGCCTGACCCCTCTGGATATCCTGTCAATGATTACCCCCCCCGGATATCCCAAATCAAGGAGCTTCGCCACCTTGTCAAAGGCCTCGCCCGCTGCGTCATCCAGGGTCTGTCCTATCTGGGTGATCTCTGAAGGGGTGTCCTCCCGGTAGATAGAGGTGTGCCCCCCGGATATGACCATGCTGATATGGGGCCAGGTAAGGGCGCTGTTAATGGATGCGGCACATAGATGCCCTTCGAGGTGGTTTATCCCGCACAAAGGGATGCCAAGGCCATAGGCAAGGGCCTTGGCATAGGATACCCCTACGAGAAGGGCTCCAACCAGGCCTGGACCGCTGGTTACGGCAATGCCGTCAAGGTCTTTGAGTGCCATGTGGGCTTTTTTCACGGCCTCATCAACCACACGGCCTATGAGTTCCACATGGCGCCTGGACGCAATCTCTGGAACCACCCCGCCAAAGGCGGCATGGTCAGGTATCTGGCTGGCAACTATACTGGATAAGACCCCTCTGTCCGGCCCTATGACCGCGGCCGCGGTTTCATCGCAGGATGTTTCTATGGCCAGGATATTCATGGTGCCTTGATGTCAATAAAAAAAGTGGCCATGGGGGCATCCCCCTGCATGGCACATACACGGTATCTTGTCTTGTCATCTTTGGTTTTTTTGCCGTATTTTTCAAGAAGATCTCCTGTATTTATGGAATATCCCCTGTCCTCCCCAGAATTATTCTTTTTATCCGGAACAAAACCCTTGAAATTGATATTAAATCCATGGGCTCTTGATCCATGGTAAGAAAGGTCTTTGAGGACAATGGTGGTGCCTGGTAGCACATCAAGGACAGAATCGGGATTCATGGCATAGGTCGTACCGTTCACATCAAGGATAAGCCAGGTCCTGCATATCTCTGCTGCAACCCCAAGATAGATCTTTCCACACGGAAACATATCTTTTTTGATATCTATCCTTGTATCTTCCCATATCCTGAACGGTCTGCCGATATCATTAACCTGTCCAGTCCCCTGAATATCCACAATAATACCCCTCTCATAATTTGCCCTTACCTCCATGACCTTTATCCGGTCTCCCCGGTTAACCGACATGTAATCCCCGTCACGTATTGCCACTGGACGTGAATCATTGATCGAGACCAGGGCATATTCCATCTTTGGGGGTTCAATATAGATGCTGGGCTGTTCCGGTACAATGCCGATCTGGTCCATAAAGGCGTTTATCACCATGGTCTGATAGACCACCCTTTTCCTGAAATCCCGGATGGACTTTGATGTTTCACAGGCAAAGGCCGGTTTGTTAAGCTTGGTCAAGACATAAAAGGTGGCGGATTTTCTCTGCTGTTTATGGATACTGTCTTTTTCTGCGGTACAGTGATTGTTCCAGTGGAAGCGGTATGTTTCATCGGGGATGGAGGCGTTTACCTGTGAGATGACGCGCAGTGCTATACCTTCAAGATCAATGATCTCGCCGTTGGCAGTGGTATAGGATGCACTGTCTGCAATAATGGACTGACCGAATCGCCTGGGGTTGTGCATATTGTCGACATAGTCCGGCCGGAAAAACCCTGATCCGTCATGAAGGTTGAGAAAATAGTCGGTTGTTGCCATAAGTCCCTTGATCTTTTTCACCACCTCGCTGTCAGGGTCCTGGCCGTCTACCCTTCCAAACTTGCGGTTCATATCTCCGTTGGGGCCGCGTTTATTAACCAAAATGGAGTAAAAATTGGCCCTGGGTATAACAATAAGGTTGCCTCGTTTAAGGCTCATGTCCACGTATAGATCCGCTGCAAGATAGCCGCCGGGTTCATCACCCTGGATACCGCCCATGATCATCAGGGTAGGTCCATCTTGTCTGCCATGTATATGGTAGATATCGAGCTCATGATCGGAGTTTTTGAAATAGACCTCATGCCTGGTGGCACCAAAACCGGATACAGGATAAATCATCAGCATGATTAATATGGTACAAACCTGGTATTTTTTCAATGTATTCTACATGTCCTCCCTTTTAACGGTCATGACCAGCCGCATCGCCCCCTTTGCATCAAAGACAAAAAAGGTCGCCCTTTCCCATCCAGGTACTGGAGGGGTTATTCGCATGGGTTTGTAGTTATAAAGGCTGAATTCAAGACCAGCATCCTTCTTTTCCGGGACTCCGTCCCTTAACAGGGTCTGCGGCACGCAAAAAAGCCCCTTGCCCTTCCTGAACACAGCAAAGAAATGTCCGTCTGCGGTCTTTCCGGTCCCGGGGTTTATATTCACGATTCGAAAGGTAAGTTGATTGCCGTCCATCTTCATCTCTGAGATCTCCACAATCGGTGGTTTGAGATCGGGAAGGGTGATCTCCACAGGTGGGGCCTGCACGGAATGGCGGACGGTAGAGCTGACCACCTTTTTCAGGCGGATAATTTCTTCATCCTTTTGGGCAAGAGCAATGTTGAGATGATTGATCTCTTCGGTCTGGACCCGGGATTCATCTGCCTGGACCTCAATCTTCCTTTGATCCTGTACAAGCATATAAACCATGGCCACAAACACGATGGTCGCAACGATACAAAACAGGCCAAGGCCGTTGACCCATCGCTCACTGATGGTTATATCGGCCCTGCGACTGCCGGTAGGACGCACAATAATGACATGGTATGGATCACGGCTCATGATATTTTTCTTCCCAGTCCTCCTGCATTATCAAAAAACCATTGCCTGAGTCCATGATTTTGAGATGCTTGATCCCCAGGTCATGATACTTGTCCGAGGTAAACCCCTGGGTCGCCTCTACATCCCAGAATATGCCGCTACGTTTGACCTGTATGTCCCTCAAATCAACCCGTACAAAGGCGTAGTCCCGAAGATGCCTGGCTTTTCCTTCAAAAAAAGCATCCCTTCCAGTAAAGCTGTCGGCATACAGGGCCTTCATCTTCTGAAGATTCATTTGTTCCCAGGCATCTTTCCATTGGTCTAAAAATGCGTAGATCCTTTTTTCTTTTCTGGCTCGGAATTCCTCTGCCTGCTGATTCCATTTTTCAGATACACTGGGATCCAAAAAGCCTTCATTGATAATCCTGGGACCACGAGGTGTCTTTTCCATATAGACATATTTAACACCGCTGGAGTGATAGTGGTCACCGGCAAAATCCATCAAAAAACACGCCAGCACATACCCCTTGCATTCAACGATGTTCATCTGGTCCGTTGATATGGCGATATGGTCATATCTGCCGAGGACACGCCTTTTGTATTCCATGTACGCATCCAGGTCATATCCTCTTGCAATATCCTGAAAATGCAGGGAATAATGCGCATTCAAGTCATTGAACCTCCTGCCTTCCCATGCATTGATCCAAGTATGGATAAAATCTTCATATATGATCCGGGTATGGTCCAGGGCCTCCTCGTTTGTGTATGCAATTTGGTCCATGGTAACTATCGGGGTATAGTAGGCGTGGAGATATGGGGAAATCTGTTTGAGATTGGAGTTTCTCATGGAGACACATCCCTTTGTATCGGTATACTCCAGGGGCTCTGTCCTTCCGTGAATCCAGATACCGTTTCCATCCTTTCCCCTTGTCTGATCCACCAAATTGGGATAATCAAGCACATAGGCCCTCCATCCGTAGATACTGGACAATGTCGCACCGTCAAGCATTTCCTCGGTGAAATAGATGCCTTCCGGCGTTTTCCGGTCCCCCTCCATTGTTTTATCACCTGTATTCATGCCAGTAGAGCACGGAAGCACCATGATCATCGAACGGCCGTTATACAAAGAGATCTCCTGCAGGGATTTATCCACCAGGACCGTATAAAACCCCTCAGGTACCCCGATAAGGGCCGTGGGGATCTCTGCCTGCGCCAGGTCCGGGCGTACCTGATCTGCCTGTGCTATGGATAACAGGGATACAGACAGGATAAAGGCCATGGCGACCATGATAATACGCATCGATAAGCTATTCATACAAAAATCAGAGATCTTCCCTGCACAATATGGGATTAACCCTATATCCCCTTGATTCAATCACCTGTTTGCCGCCCTCTGACCGGTCAAACACAGCAATGACCATCTCGACCAGGAGCCCGCTTTCTTCGATCCGTTCGATAGCCATAAGCGTACTGCCCCCTGTGGTGATTACATCCTCGACCACAACCACCTTCTGGCCGGGACTTATAGGTCCCTCTATCCAGTTTTGAGTGCCATGGCTTTTTTTTTCCTTTCGAACCAAAAAGGCGTTGATCTCTTTACCTCTCTGGTACGCAATGATACTGGCTGCAGTGGCAATAGGGTCTGCGCCAAGGCTCATCCCCCCTATGGCATCAATATCCATATCCCTGATGATTTCATAGATAACAGAGCCTATAATAACGGCCCCTGCCGGATTCAATGTAACCTTTCTCATATCCACATAAAGGTCTGATCTTTTGCCGGATGCCAGGACAAATGCACCAATCCTCAGGGCATCTTTTTTTACAAGCTCTTTTAATGCTGTACGATCATTCATGAAAAACCCTTTCAAAGATAGTATCTACATGACAGAGGTGATGCTCCATGTCAAAGAGGTCTTCAAGGGCACTCTGATTCAGCGTCCCCATAATGTCCTTGTCTTTCATTATGAGCCCCTTGAATGCCTGCCCTGAATCCCAAACCTTGAGTGCATTTCTCTGCACCCAAATATAGGCAGTATCCCTTGAAATGCCTGCCTGTACCAATGCAAGTAAAATGCCCTGGGAGTTCCACAGCCCCTGTGTAAGGTCTATATTTTTTCCCATGTTCTCCGGGTACACGACCAGGCCGCTTATCAGGTAGGTCATTCGCTTCATCGCAAAATCAAGTATGGTAGTGGCATCCGGGCCGATCACCCTTTCCACGCTCGAATGGCTGATATCTCTTTCGTGCCATAGCGCAACATCCTCCAGGGCGGAGAGGCAATATCCCCTGAGCAACCGTGCAAGCCCTGTAATGTTTTCGGACAGGATAGGATTCTTTTTGTGGGGCATGGCGGATGAGCCCTTTTGTCCCTTTCCAAAGGGCTCCATGGCCTCCAGGACCTCGGTGCGCTGGAGATGCCGTATCTCTGTCGCCATCTTTTCAATGGTCGCACCAATGATCGCAAGGGTGGTGAAAAACTGTGCATGCCGGTCCCTCTGGAGGATCTGGGTGCTGACAGACGCGGGTTTAAGGCCGAGTTTGGCGCATACATATCTCTCCACCTCCGGCTCAACATTCGCAAAGGTACCTACCGCACCCGAGACCTTGCCGTAAGAGATCGTCTCTTTTGCCGCCTCAAGCCGTTCGAGATTCCTCTCCATCTCCGCATACCACAATGCAAATTTCAGCCCAAAGGTGGTGGGCTCCGCATGGATACCGTGAGAACGTCCCATAACCGGCGTGTGTTTATGCTCCATGGCCCGGGTCTTCAGGGCGGACATCAATGCATGTATATCCTCGAGAAGTATATCGCTGCTCTCTTTGAGCTGCAGGGCGTACGCGGTATCCAGGACATCCGACGAGGTCAACCCCATGTGTATGAAGCGTGCGTCATTACCCGTAAGCCTTTCGCCCATGCAGGTTACAAAGGCAATGATATCGTGACGCGTTATTTCCTCGATTTCCTCTATTCGCTTTATATCAAACCGGGCATTGCGCCTGATATTATCGAGGCTTGCACCGGGAATCCGCCCCAGGCGTTCCCATGCCTCGCAGGCCGCTATCTCCACCTCAAACCATTTCTGGTACCGACTGGTATCCGACCAGATCTCTTCCATCTCCTTGTTCGTATATCGTGGTATCATTCCTCTTTATCCTTTCTCCTGTTTATCATAAAGTTGCTCCCTTTAAGGGTTTTGACATATTTTTTTATCTCCGTGGCATCCCTGGACACCTCTCCGTAATGCCGGTATTGCCCGTTGATATTTTCAACCACGGCAATGGATAATGTCATGATATCAAAAGGACTGCTATTACCTGACCGGTCTTTTGATATGATATGCCCCTCTTTGAGGTCTTCATCATTATAAAAATTGCGTACAACCATGTCAAAACGCATTATGATTTCCTCGCACAGACGTCTCACCAACCGCAAGGGGCAGATAAAGACAAAGTCATCACCACCTATGTGGCCCACAAAACCTGTATCCTCTCCAATCTCTTTTACGGCATTGGTAATAATGCGGGCAGTGGCCAGAAGGATCTCATCCCCGCGGGAAAACCCGTAAAAATCGTTAAAGGGCTTGAATGAATCAAGATCCACCCATGCTATTGCGATTTGTCTTCTTTCGTCAAACATCTTTTGAATGACACGCATGATGGATTCGTTCCCCGGCAGCTTGGTCAACGGATTTGTATCCATCTTGCGACAGGTCCTGGCGATGATAAAGGCTATACGGGCCCTTATGAGGGCGGCATTGTCCGATACAAAGATAAAATCGTCTGCCAAAAGGGTATCCCATTGTATCTTATCCATATCATCCTTGTTCAGGATAAGCACAAGCGGAAGATGGGCATAGATGGAGCTGCCTTTTAATTCCCTGATCACCCCATTGTTCGTCTCAAGGCTCAGGGCCTTTTCTATAAGGATCAGATCCGGGGGGTCCATGTAGATGGCAGAGATGGCATCCCTGTCCGTATTTATGACATGGATATCCTCAAACTGCCCTTCCAGGGCAGACAGGATGTTTTCTCCGGGTCTTTGTCTGGAACAAATAATAGCCTTCATATTACATGGAGAAAGACTCCACCTCTTCCAGATCTATCTGGATCTGCTGCATGAGCCCTTCCAGGTCGATCGTATCCATGCCGATCGTCTGCCATGCATAGGGGGTAATCTCCGGAACCCAGGGATCACCTCCGTTTCCCACGCCAAAGGCGCGCACAATGCTGTCCGCCACATGGATAACGCAGGCCCTGTCATTCAATGCGACCGCCCTTTCCGGGCTGTGATGGTACTCAATGGGAATGGCCAGTTTTTCCGGAAGATTCCATTCATCGGCCAGCCATGCACCTATCTGACAATGATCCACACCGAGAATCTCCAGTTCGGCCTTTAGGAAGGTGCATTGCCGGGCCTCCACCATATGGACGATCTGGTCATAGTCATCACTTAGGGACACCTTGACCAGGACCTTGCCGATATCATGGAGCAATGCAGCGGTTGCAATCTCCTCGGGCTCACTGATCTTCAGGTACCGGCTGATCGTACCCGCGGTTATGGCACAGCCCAAAGAGTGCTCCCACAGGCCCACCATGGACTTTTCCATGATATCAAAAACGCTGGCAGACAGGACAACCCCCTTGATTACATTAAACCCGAGCAAAATGATGGCATGGTTTATGGATGAGATCCTTCCGGGAAAACCATAGAACGGGGAGTTGACAAGCCGGAGAACCTTGGCCCCGAGGACATGATCCGACGATATGAGCTTTGCCATGTCATTTGCGGTCACGTCCGGGCTTTCAGCCATCTTGGTAAGTTTCGTCACCACTTGGGGCAATGACGGCAGGCTTTGTATCCTCTTTGTGATCGTCTTTAAGCGTTCAGCCTTGCTCATCCGGCATCTCCTCTTCTTCCTCTTCCTCATCCTCTGCCATTATGGCCTTTGTTATGGCGGACTGGATCTTTTCCATAATGGGGTTGTCCATGACATGCTCAAACCTCTGCTCAAGCTCTGCAACACGTTCATCCCTTGTCTTGACTGGTGCCCCCATTTCCACGGGATGGCCCTTGAGTGTAACCATGGACACATTCATCCGTGCCAGACGCTGAATCAGTGTGGCAGACAGTTCAGTCCCCTCTGCACACAGGGCCATACCCTTCTCGTTAATAACCGGTTTTGCCAGGACCATCCCTGGTTTCAGCTTATCCAGAGAAACCTTCTGCATATCTTCTCCTTACAATATCTATCTTATCCGTGATCCTGTTTTCGGGAGCCGGTCAAAACCAAGCAGGGTCAATCCCCCTTCTGGCGTGTCTGCAGCAAGAAGCATACCCTGGCTCTCCAGCCCCATCAGCCTTGCAGGCTTGAGGTTGGTAACCACAGCGACATGCATGCCTTCCAGGTCCTTTGGTTTATACACACCCGCAAGCCCTGCCGCAATCTGTATCTTTTCCCCGACATCGACCTGGAGCAAAAGCAGATTGTCTGACTTGGCAACCCTTTTGGCCTTCAGAATTTTTCCCGCCTTTATCTCAACCTTTGCAAACTCAGAGATATCTATAAGGTTTTTTTGCACTTCGGGTGTTTTTTTGTGCGTTTTTTCCACGCGCGGAAAGAGGGCATTGTCCCGGGTAATCCTTGATCCGGCATCAAGAAGACCAAAGGTCTCAAGGCCCCTGATGCCGACATCTCCCTGGTACCCGGTCATGGACAGAATCTTTTGGGCGGTTTCGGGCATTATCGGCTGCAGCATAATTGCGACAAAACGCAGGGCCTCTATTATATGGTATATAACGGATGAGAGCCTCGGCATGTCGGTCTTTGCAAGGGCCCATGGGGCGGTAAAATCGATATAGCGGTTGATCCCGGAGATAAGCGCCCATACGGACATCAATGCCTGGTGCGGTTCAACCGCATCCATCTCCAGACAATACTTCTTTGCTGTATCAAGACAGAGACCTCGCAAGTCTCCATCTTCCGGCCCGGTGTGATCCGATTGTTCCGGCAGTATTCCCTTAAAATACTTTGAAACCATGTTGGTACTCCTGCTCACCAGATTACCCAAATCATTGGCCAGGTCAGCATTGAAACGCGCGATCAGTGCATCCTCAGAAAAACTTGAATCCAGTCCAAAGACCATCTCGCGCATAAGAAAATACCGGAAGGCATCCACGCCGTACTTTTCCTTCAGATCAAGGGGATCAACCACATTCCCCAGGCTCTTGGACATCTTGGTTTTATCCACATTCCAGAATCCATGTACATTGAGGTGAACAACAGGATCCAGTCCCATTGCCCTGAGCATGGTGGACCAGTAAACGGCATGAGGCTTTACAATGTCCTTTCCGATCATGTGCTGGGCGCTCCCCCAGTATGCATTGAACCCCTTGCTATCTGGATATCCTATGCCGGTAAGGTAGTTGATTAGGGCATCAAACCATACATAACATACAAAATTTTCATCAAAGGGAAGATCTATACCCCAATCAAGGCGGTTTTTTGGCCTGGATATACACAGGTCATCCAGTGGTTCACGAAGCATCCCCAAAACCTCGTTTTTGTATCGTTCCGGCCGGATGAATCCGGGGTGTGCATTGATGTATTCAATGAGCCATGGACGGTATTTCTCCATGCGAAAAAAATAGTTCTGTTCTTCCACAAACTTGAGTTCGGTCTGGTGCGTGGGGCATTTACCGTCTTCCATTTCGCCTTGAGTATAAAAGCGTTCACACCCCACACAATAATACCCCCCGTATTCGCCAAAATAGATATCACCCTTGTCATAAACTGCCTGCAGGATCTTTTGAACCGTCTGTTTGTGATCCGGATCACTCGTGCGGATAAAACGGTCATTGCTGATGGATATCTGGGGCCAGAGCTCACGGAAACGCCGGGAGTTTTCATCTGCAAGCCTGGCCGGGGTAGTGCCCAGCTTTGTGGCGGTTTCCGCTATCTTGTCTCCATGCTCATCCGTACCGGTAAGAAAAAAGACCTTTTTGCCCATGAGACGATTGAACCGGGCCAGGACATCCGCAATAACTGTGGTATATACATGACCCAGGTGAGGCCTTGCATTTACATAGTATATGGGGGTCGTAACATAAAAAGATTCACTCATTCTGGGTTGCTCCTTTTTTCTTTGTCCTTCTTCTCCTGGAAGGCCTTCTTTTCTTTGTCGTATTCCTGCTGGTTTTCTTCGTCTGTTCCGTCTTTTTCTTTAATGTCTTTGCATAAATCTTTTGTTCATTGATTATGTCAAGATGTCTTTGTTCCGCCAGGCTCAGGTAATTCTCCTCGCTCATGACATCTTCGGGCCTGGCCTTGATAAACCTCGAATCATCGAGCCTGGCCACAAAGGTTTGATTGATTATATTTACACTTACTATGGATGCATGCCCCTGTTCGAGAAAAACCTTTTTCCCCTGCTTGGGCATGGATTTCATCAATTCCTCGTAGGTCTTTTCCTCATAGGCAAGGCAGCACTTCAATTTGCCGCATAACCCGGAAATCTTGGCTGGATTCAGGGCCAGGTTCTGATTTTTGGCCATCTTGACAGAGATACGTCTAAAGGTTGTCATATAACTGGAGCAGCAAAGCTCCCTGCCGCAAACCCCCACACCTCCTATGATGGCGGCCTCCTGCCTGACACCTATCTGGCGCAGTTCTATGCGCGTTCTGTATTTTTCAACCAAATCCTTGAGCAGGTCTCTGAAGTCTATGCGTTTGTCTGCAACAAAATAAAAGGCGATCTTTTTGCCGTCAAAAGCCTTTTCGACCACGGAAAGCCTCATGGACAAGTTTCGGGCCTTTATGCATTCACGGCAAAAGGCCTTGCACTCCTGTTGAGTCTTTTCGTTGGCAACAAGCTTTGCCTCGTCTGCCTCTGTGATCCTTCTTTTTACGGGTTTTATTTTTTCCAGGTCTTTGGCCTCTTTTTGGGATGCATGGCCAACGACCCTTGCCACGGATTCGCCTTTTTCGGTGTTCACGATGACCATGTCTCCCTTTTCAAGCTTTATTCCACCTGAATCAAAGATGTACGGATTGGCGACCGAAGGAAACCTTGCAAAGATCAGGGTTGTCTGTTCTTGAGTGTTATCCATGAATCTTATGTTAGCAACCTTGCGGGGTATTTATCAAGGATATCTTTAGAAAGAGGCTAAACCATAAGGTTATACCTTAATCTGTATTGACACCTGAGATGAAAGGGTTATCTTGAACACAAGGGGAGAGACCTGCATGGATAAAAAACCAACCTTTGAAGAGATGGGGGGAAAAGTGGCCCTTCTGGAGGAAAAAATCAGGGCGCTGGAAAAAGGGAAAGAGGCACACAAGGAAAATGAAGACATGTTTCAAAAAATCGCGGACAGCAATGCCGCAGTGATTGTTATCCATAATGGAAAAAACATCCTCTATGCAAACCCTGCCACGGAAAAGATCAGCGGGTATACGCATGACGAGCTGCTTAAGATAAATTTCTGGGAGATATTTGAACCGGAATCCGCCAATCTGGCCAAAAGCAGGGCACGGGCACGCATGAAAGGGGAAGACGCCACCCAGAGTTACGAGGTTGAGCTGAGATCCAAAGATGGAATCCTGCATCATGGAGACATGCGGGTACGCACCCTGGAATTCAATGGAAAGCCAGCGCTCATTGCCACCATCCATGATATCTCGGACCGCATCCAGAGACAGGAAGCATTAAGGAGAAGCGAGGAAAAATTCTCCAAAATATTTCAGACAAGCCCGGACTGCATCTCCATCACCACATTAAAAGAGGGACTCTACCTGGATGTCAACGATGCATTTATTCGATCTACAGGCTATATGATCGAAGAAATTATAGGCCGCACATCAGGTGAGGTGAAGATATGGAGGTTTCAAAATGAACAAGTCCGGATTGTACGCAAGATAGAAAGACATGGCCGTGTTAATAATGAAGATTTTGAATTGCTTACCAGGTCAGGTGCCATCCGCAATATGCTTTTTTCCGCAGAACTCATTGAATTCGGAGGAGAACCCTGCATCCTGGCGGTCTGCCGCGACATCACAGAACACAAGATGCTCCAGGATCAATTGTCACACACACGCAAGATGGAGGCAATCGGAAGGCTTGCCGAGGAAATGGGACATGACTTCAAAAACATCTTGACCGTTATAAACGGTTATTCCATGCTGGCATTGCACCGAACAAAAGGCAATCGTCCCGCACAAAAATATCTGGAGAAAATTCATCTTGCCGAAGAAAAGGCATCAGGGATGATCGCCCATCTTCTCGCCTTCAGCAAAAAGCAGGTGATCTGTACAAAGATTATGGACATCAATCGCAGTATTGACGACATGAAGGATCTTGTCGGTCATCTTGTAGGCGTGGACAATCTGGTCATGGATCTTGATCCCGATTGCTGCACCATTAATGCCGATCCAGGTCAGATAGAACAGATGATACTGAACCTTACTCTGAACGCCAGAGACGCAATGGATGGAACGGGTAGATTCCTTATTCAGACATCAAAGGTATATCTTGATTCTGACCGTTATCCGGACGTCTCTGAAGGCCTTTATACCCTCCTGAAAATAACAGACACTGGCCAAGGCATGGATGAGGATACCGCATCCATGGCATTTGAGCCCTTTTTTACCACCAAAAAGGACGCCAGAGGGGCAGGCCTGGGGCTTTCCACTGTCTATGGTATTGTCAAACAGAATAAGGGACTTATCTGCATTGAAAGCACCCCCGGGAAAGGCACGACCATTAATATTCACCTGCCCTGTGCGTAAGGGATAAAGGCCTATTTGTAACCATTCACGGAACGTTGAACGTGGAAATTGGAAGTTTGGTTTTTTATGCTTTTGTACTCGGGAGTATACCGACCATAGCCTTCCGCTATATTTGCGGCTATGCTGTCGGAAGATCGTATTATCTGATAGCCCACAGTGTTTTCGAACCTTTTTGTTCCCTTTATCAAAATCGTGCCAGACCATATCTGATAACGCTTCTGCCAGTTTATACACATCCAGCTCGTAAACTTGTTTCATTTCTCCCCAATTTCTAATTTCCAATTTCAAGCCGTTCACGGCTACATTTCCAATTTCAAGCCGTGAACGGCTACGCCTATGTCATGGTAACAAGCCAGAGCACCCCCATAAAGGGAGGAATCAGCCAGAGAGCCTGGACATAGAACATGAATACGCGATTATCAAAAACCCGTTGATCCGTGTATATATCAATGCCCTTTGCAAGAAAAAAAAGCGGCGGGATAAGACCGTAGGCAAGGGCAGGTGTTATGTGCAGGGGATAACCCAGAAACAAAACCAGGGCAAGACCCATAATCGTATATTCCATCATGAGGATAACCCTTGATTCGCCAAAAAACCTCGCAAGACTCATTTGACCCACAATGACATCTCTCTCCATATTTTTGAGGCCTGTCAGGGTTTCAACGCCCAGATAATGGGCCAGGGCATATGCAGCCAACAAAAAAATACCCGGATCAAAGGATGCATGGACAAGCCCCAGGGGCACAATAATGGATACAAAAACCATAATACAGGCGCCATAAAGGCTTTTTTGATACGCCTTGATCCGGCTCGTATCCAGAAAGGACCGAAACAGGGAGGAACCTGCAATAAGCAGACCCCCGGAAAGGCCGAAAAACAAAAGCCCCAGAGAAATACCGACCCCGGCAAACAGGCTCCAGACAATCCATGTATGGACATCCCTTATCTGGTACGAGGAGGCCAGGCCCAGAAAAAATATCGTTGCCATAACCATAAAGGAGATGGGATAGGACACAAATACAAGGGCGGCCATGGCAATCCCCATCATTCCAAGCGCGGGAAAGACCGGGGAGAGGGACAATGCATTGAGAATCGCGTTTCTTACACCCCTGTCCGTATCCATGGCATGCAGGGCCTCGATACATTCCCCGATAACCCATTGAGGGGTGGATGCCCCTGCTATAACGGCGACACGATGCATGCTGGATGTATTCAGACCCTTAAGCCCGTCCGCAGACTCCACCCGGATTACAATACGCCCTGCACCAGATGCGATTTCGGCAAGACGGCCCGTGTTCGCTGAATTCTTTCCCCCTATCACAATAAAGGTATCGTGTGCCCGGGCCAACTTTTGCACCTCGCTCTGGCGGTCAACCGTGGAACGGCAAATCGTGTCAAACACGTCCAGGTGGCTTGCCTTGCCCCTTAACGCCCCTACGATCTTCTTGAACATATCAGAATCAAAGGTAGTTTGTGCAACAACAGAAAGCCTTGATAGAGGAGGAAGTCGGGCCGCATCATCCATGTTTTCGATAAGGATCCCCTTTGTCCCTGCCACCCCGAGATGTCCATCCATTTCCGGATGGTTCCTGTCCCCGACAACCGCGATGAGGTCCGCCGTTTGTTTTGCCTTACCTATAATATCATGGACATTGAGAACCATGGGGCAGGTGGCATCTATCACCTCGACCTCTTTTTTTTCCAGGAGCTTTCTTTTGGCTGGGGAGATTCCGTGTGCGCGTATAATAACGATATCGTCAGGGTAAAGCCTCGGGTCATCAAGATCGTCTATGATGCCTATGCCTCGCCTTGAGAATGCCTTTATGACCTGTGGGTTATGGATAATCGGACCCAGGGTAAAGATCCGTTTCCCGGGCATATCCTGCCTCACCTTAAAGGTAAGGTCAATGGCCCGCCTGACCCCGAAACAAAACCCTGCATTCTTTGCAACGGTTATCTTCATCTTTTTCCCCTGTATAAGGCATAGCACAGGTACTCCTGGTTTCCCTTTGCCCCCTTGATTGACGAGGGAACAATCCCCTCGATTTCAAGATGCTGCTGCATGAAAAAAGCATTCATATCCTTCAATACCGCATCGATAATGCCTTGGTCCCTTACGATGCCTCCCTTTCCAACCTGATTCTTACCTGCCTCGAACTGCGGTTTGATAAGTGCGATGAACCCTGCGCCCTCTTTGATAACCTTCAACACCGGGGGGATAACCAGTTTCAGGGATATAAAAGATACATCAAAGGTTGCCAGGTCGCATGGATCTTTTATGGTTGCAGTATCCAGCATCCTTGCATTGACTCCCTCCATGTTTATAATCCTGGAATCGTTTCTGAGCCTCCAGTGCAGCTGTTTATGTCCCACGTCCACGGCATAGATCTTCTTTGCCCCTCTTTGGAGCATGAGATCACAGAATCCACCGGTGGATGCGCCGACATCAATGGCAATAAGCCCCTTAAGGTCGATATCAAAGGCATCCAAAGCAGTCATCAACTTTGAGGCGCCCCGGCTGACATAGGGAAACACCTCCTTGAGGTGGATAACACAATTTTCGTCCACTGCGCTGCCTGCCTTTGTCAATACATGTCCATCAACCATGACCTCGCCTGCCATGATAATCCCTGTGGCCTTTGACCTGGTCTCTGCCAGGCCCTTGTCCACAAGCAACCGGTCCAGGCGGTACTTCACAATATCTCTTCCAGTGCATCCCGGATACCCTGTGCATTGAGATGTATCTTGTCTTTGAGCAGGTTTGAATCACCGTGTTCGACAAAATTATCCGGTATACCGAGGAGCCTGAACCTGAGCTCCGCCCCCATATCCCTGAGGACCTCGAGCACTGCGGTCCCTATGCCGCCATGGATACACCCCTCTTCCACCACAATAAAACGGCCCCTGCATTTCTTTACCATAAACCTGATGGTCTCTTCATCCAGGGGTTTGGCAAAAACAAGATCGACAATGGCGATGTCATCTTTTGGCCCGATTGCATCCAGAGCAGTGTAACACATGTTTCCAACACAGAATACACAGGCCCTTGAACCCTGCAAAAGGACCTCCGCCCCCTTAATCCCAGTGCATTCAATCGGGTTTTCATTGATATTCCCCCGGGGATAACGGATAGCGACAGGCCCGTTGATCTCGAGGGCATGGGAGAGCATAGCCTCAAGCATAAGCTGGTCCCTGGGCGCCATAAGGGTCAGGCTGGGGATACCCCGGAGATACATGAGATCAAATACACCGTGATGCGTGGGCCCATCCTTTCCGACAATGCCGGCGCGGTCAATGGCAAAGATGACCGGGGCCTTCTGCAGGGCCACATCATGGATAATCCCGTCATAACATCGCTGCATAAAGGTCGAGTATATGGCCACAACCGGCCTGAGTCCGTAAAGGGCCATGCCGGCCGCCATGGTGACCGCATGTCCCTCTGCAATACCAACATCAAAAAACCTTTCAGGAAACAGGTGCGCAAAACCATCGAGCCCGGTACCCGTGGTCATGGCAGCGGTAATGGCAACTATTTTATCGTTCTTTTTTGCAAGACGCACAAGGGTCTGGCCGAACACAGCAGAATAACCGGGCAAAGTTGAAGGGTTTGTGGATTCACCATTTTCCATATGAAACCCGCCCACACCGTGAAAATGCTCCGGATTTTCGACCGCGGGCAAATAGCCCTTGCCCTTCTGGGTCTTCACATGGATAAAGATAGGCCCATCCATTTCAGATATATTCCCAAAGGCCTCAATGAGGTGATCCATATTGTGCCCGTCAATGGGCCCCACATAGCGAAACCCAAGCACCTCGAAAAACTCCCCTGCAGAGACAACCCCCTTGAGGTTGCTCTCCACATACTTGACTATACGGTATATGGCATCTCCATATGCAGGGATCCTTTCAATGGTGCCCTTGATCCCGTCCTTCACACCCCTGACCCGTCTGGATGTCATGATGCGGCTGAGGTAATCCGCTATGGCCCCGACATTCTTTGAGATAAACATATTGTTGTCGTTCAGGACCACAATGAGGTTGAGTTTTCTGGTTCCGACATAATTCAGGCCTTCAAAGGTAAGCCCGTTGGAAAGAGATCCGTCACCAATGACAGAGATAACCCTGCCCGGGTTATCGGAATGCATCATGGCCTCGCAGATCCCGCTGGCAGCGGATACGGCATTGCCCGCGTGTCCTGAAATAAAGGTGTCATACGCACTTTCCGCAGGATTGATAAACGGGCTGAGCCCCTGATACTGCCGGAGGGTAGCGAACCTTTCCTGTCTTCCGGTCAATACCTTGTGCGGGTAGGCCTGGTGACCCACATCCCATACCATCTTATCTTCAGGCGCATTAAAGACATAATGCAGGGCAAGCGTAAGCTCCACTGCCCCCAGGCTTGACGCAAGATGTCCACCTGTCTGGCTGACGCTGGAGAGTATAAAAGCCCTTATCTCCGCTGCAAGGGCCGTGAGGTCCTGGATACTGAACCCCTTTATGTCCTCTGGACCTGATATATCTTTTAAGATTCCCATTCTTACATAATCCTTTCCAACATCCAGAGGGCAAGTCCCTCAAGGGGGTCGTCGCCAGCCCCAATAAAGGACAAGGCGAGGTTTGTCTGTTCCATGGCCCAGCGCCTTGCCCCTTGTATGCCCAATACACCCACCAAAGTGGCCTTACCCTGGTCCTCATCCTTTCCGGGGGTCTTACCCAGGACCTGCGTATTTGAGGTTACATCCAGTATATCATCTATGGCCTGAAACGCCAGACCGAGGTGAAGCCCGTAATCCATAAGGGATAAAAGCCTGCCTGTATCCGCCCCCGCCACCCTGGCGCCCATATACATACTCAGTTCAAAGAGTCTGGATGTCTTGTCTGTGTATATGGCCTCTACCTCAGAAAGGCCCAGTTTACGACCCCCTGCCTGTATATCTGCATATTCACCGCGGATAAGACCGAGGATACCGCCTTTTTGCGCCAGGGCCTTCATAAGGTCTTGCCTGATCTCCACGGGATAAACAGATGAGCTGATCACGGAAAACGCCTGAAAGATCAATGCATCTCCCGCCAGTATAGCAGATGCCTCGCCAAACCTCTTATGACAGGTGAGATGCCCCCGCCTCAGGTCATCATTGTCCAGGGCCGGAAGATCGTCATGTATAAGGCTGAATGTGTGTATCAGCTCAACGGCAAGGCCGGCCTCCAGCGCATATGCCTCTTTTTCTTTGCAGCAGCCGCAGGCAAGCATGGAAAGGATGGGCCGCAACCTCTTTCCCCCCGCCTTCAGGCTGTATGCACAGCAATCGACAAGCTCAGAGGAGAGTGAAAGATCTTTCAGGTATGCATCCAGAAATCTGTCAAAAACCTTCTTTCTTTCTGAAACCAACTCAACTACATCCAAGGGCTCTTCTCCTGACCTGACTGGTTACCATGTGACCTGATATTCTTCAAGCAAAGATCAGGCATGCCCGACTGCACACGACCCTTGCCTGTCAGTTATCCGGCTACGCCATACAATTGACTTGATTTATTGCTTAATCCCGACGTAAACTAAAACTGTATATCAGGGGAGGGCAGATGAAAAAATATATTATCTCGATTGATTCAGGGACACAGAGTATTCGTGCGGTAATCTTTGACCTTGAGGGTAATATGATTGCCATAAAACAGCAAGAGTTCGATCCATATTTTTCTCTCCGGCCGGGCTGGGCCGAACAGCACACCGAGGACTACTGGGACAAGCTATGCAAGGTGACAAGGGGTGTACTGGAAGAAAAACCCCTTAAAAAAGACCAGATCATCGGGGTTGGATTGACGAGCCAGAGAGATACGGTTATTGCGATGGACAAAGACGGCAATGCCCTGAGGCCGGGCATTATCTGGCTTGACCAGAGAAGCATAGAAAACCCCATACCTCCGAGCGCAAAGATAAAGGCGGTTTTTAGCGCAGTCGGACAAAAGGAAGGACTCAAATATATCCAGAAATACTCTAAATTCATGTGGATAAAACATAATGAGCCTGAGATCTATAACAATACGGCCAAATTTGTACAGGTAACCGGATTTTTTACAAAAAAACTCACAGGCCAGTTTAGGGATTCCTATGGCATGATCTCCGGACTGTGGCCCTTTGACACCAAAAAACTCCAATGGCATACCGTTGGTGCTGTTTATGAAGCCATGGGGCTGCATAAAGGACATTGCGCTGATCTGTACAGACCGGACAGTATTATCGGCCATATCACCAGCGAGGCCTGCAAGGCCACCGGTATCCCTGAGGGATTACCTTTGGTCGTGGGCGCAGGGGACAAACAATGTGAACTCCTCGGGGCAGGTGCCATTGATCCAGAGATTGCAGTGATCAGTTTTGGCACTGCCACCGCCATGGAAGTGATCACCGACAGATATATTGCAGACAAAAAGATGCGGTTTTTCACCTGGCCCTCTGCCGTACCCGATAAATGGGACATCGAGATGTTCATCTTCCGCGGTTTCTGGATGGTGTCCTGGTTCAAACAGGAATTCGGTACAAGAGAGGCCCTTGAAGCACAAAAGAGGGGCATTGCACCGGAGACAATCTTTGACGAGGTCGTAAAAGACATACCTCCCGGGTCCATGGGGCTCATGCTTCAGCCCTACTGGGCACCCATGGTATATAATAAGAATGCAAAGGGGTCCATCATCGGGTTCGGGGATATACATACAAGGGCACATATCTACCGCGCCATCCTGGAGGGGATCGCATATGAACTGAGACGTCTCTATGAACTGGTGGAGAAAAAAACCCGTGTGGATCTGCGCGAGATAAGGGTTGGAGGCGGCGGATCAAAGAGCAATGTCGCGGTCCAGATCGCAGCAGATATGTTCAATCTTCCGGTGAGCCGGATGGAGACCCCGGAGCTCTCCGCCCTTGGCGCTGCAATGGATGTAACCGTTGCCACCGGCGTGTACCCGTCTTTTGAAAAGGCGGTGGCCACCATGGTACGCAAGGGCCAGACATTCAACCCTGATCCGGATACACGCAAAATCTACGATAAGCTGTACCGGCATGTGTACAAAAAACTATATAAGGCCATGGATCCGTTCAATAAAGAAATAGCCAGGATCACAGGCTATCCGCCCAAAGACTGACCCTGTGCTTGTATGAAAAAAATTTCCTATTATAGGAACAATAGTTCACCTGCATCGGGGAAACAATTTTTTGTGGAATATTTTTACCTTTAAAATAAAGGGGTTAGATGTAAGCATCGATTGGCACCCTTGTTGCTAATTTAGGCTTGTATTTAACGGAGGGGTATATGCGGAATTCTTTGATCAGGGTTTTTTTTGTGCTAATCATTGCAGGTCTTGGCCTGAATGCGTGTTCCGGCAGCTCGGACAACTCTTCGGCTTCAATAGACTTCAATACCCTTTCAGAGGGGGTAGATGCCGGTGGGTATCCTGTTGGTGAGGGCATCCTGGACTATTATCCAGTAAGCATCCAGATAGACAGTCCTGATCCTGCTGTCATTATTCCCCTTTCTCAAAAAACAATAGAGATAACAGGGTCGCTGTCCAGGGACGGTGAACCGCTGGATAGGCTGGAAAAGGTGGACCTCTATCTAAATGAGCAACCAGTTGACCTTGAAGACAACCATTCTTTCAGCGTGATTGTCCCTGTTACCAAAGACGACGCCCCCTATATCCCTGTCCGGTTTACCACCTTTGACCGGAGCGCCGACGACATGCGCAGTGACGAACGTATCGTGTTTTTGCAGGGGGATACTGTCTCGGATGAATCGCCCGGGGAAATGGACAGGACAATCCATGAATACGGCAACGGGGCAATGATAAA
>JAYEKR010000053.1:0-5334 GCA_034661115.1 Thermodesulfobacteriota bacterium
TATGGAAGTTTGTAACAAAGAACACATAGTCGTCAGAGCCGTCCTTTACCTTGCCCAAAGTGGAGACCATCTCTGCCTCATTCCCGTTTCCTATGTAGTATTTTTCGCCATTGGCGACAAAGGCGTCGTCCTTGGGGGTAAGGGTCACTGCCGTGGAATATATATCCGCACCATGTTCTTTTTCAGAGAGGCCAAAGGCAAAGATGGCGCCCTCTTTGAGTAGTTTTGCCGCCTTTTGTTTGGCCTTTTCATTGTCACTCATCCATATAGGGCCCAGGCCAAGGATGGTTACCTGGAAGCAATACCAGTATCCAATGCCGTAAAAACCCAGGAGTTCGCTGAATTCATTGTTGCGTGCCGTGTCCCATCGGCAGTCCTTGTCACCGTCTGCGTATTTTTTCGGTGTGAGCAGCTTGGCGAAGATCTGTTCCTTTTTCAAAAACTCGATGAATTCTTTGTACCATATACGGTTGTTATAGTCATCGGTAAGCCGGTCAAGACCCATGGATTCAAAGAATGCGACGGTTTTTTCCATGATAAGGCGTGAACCCTCATCAGACATCAGGCTTGTATACTTTTTTGGCTGTAATAATTGATTCATATTCTTCTCCTTTATAATTTTTTTTGTAATTCTTATTATGCCTTTGCTTTTGGTATGCTGTATGCGTGGAGGAGTCCTGCCTCTATGGCCTGTTTTTCAAGCTGATCCCTGAATGAAGGATGGGCAATGGATATCATGGCCTTTACCCGGTCAGGGACTGATTTGAGAAACATATCCGCGATGCCGTATTCCGTAACGATGTACATGGTGTCTGCTCTTGGTGTGGTTACGATGGTGCCGGGTTTGAAGTCCAAAACAATGCGGGACATCAAGGTTCCATCCTTTTTGGTGGAGGTTGATTTCAGGGCGATAAAGGATTTTCCGCCCTTTGAGGCGATTGCACCACGGACAAAATCGACCTGGCCGCCTGTGGCGGAAAATTGCCTGTGCCCTATGGATTCAGACGCGATCTGTCCGGTAAGGTCCACGGTAAGTGCGCTGTTTATGGACATCAGCTTGTCGTTTGCTGCGATCACATTGAGGTCGTTGACATAGGAGATGGGCATGGATGAGATTATGGGATTGTTGTTGACAAAGTCATAGAGTTTTTGTGTTCCAAAGATGAGTCCTCCAACCACTACTTTGCCCTTGTGGAGGGTCTTTTTCTGGCCGGTTATGACCCCGGATTTACAGAGTTCGACCACTGCATCGCTGATGATTTCCGCATGTACACCCAGATCTTTTTTGTCCTTCAAAAAATAGGCCACGGCATTGGGTATACCGCCTATGCCCAGCTGTATGGTGGAGCCGTCCGGTATCTCCTTTGCTATTAATTCCCCTATTTTTTTCTCGGCGTCGGTTATTTCGATCTCAGGCATGGGGACAAGGTCGTGATCTGCCTCGACAATACAGTCCACCTCGCTTACATGGATAATATTTTCTTCTCCATGAACATAGGGTGTCTTTGAGTTGACCTGTACGATAATCTTTCTTTTCGTAATCTGGCACCCCCTGTTGGCAAAGACAATCCCGCATGGACCAAAACTCATGTATCCCCTTTCGTCCGGAGGTGTCACCTCACCTAGATAGACATCCGGTGATCCGTTTTCATCAAAGGACCGGTTACTCTGGGAAAGGTGAAGCGGAAAGGACTCAATGTTTCCCTGGTCCAGGAACATCCGTTCCAGTGGGCCGATATAGCTGCTGTAGTATGTGATATGGCCTGCATATTCACCCTTTAAAAACTCAAAGGGATAGGTGAGCAGATCCGAATAGACCTCCACCCCTTCAAGGTCATCTTTTCTCTTGCACAGGGCATTGAGGATGTCGATCGGTACGCTGTTGGCGGGGCTCATCAGGATGCGATCACCTGAGAGGATCTCTCCGGCCGCCTGGTCCGCGGACATGCATTTGGCTTTGTAATCATCTTTCCAGTTTGGATTATTCATATGTTCCCCCTTTTGATGCGTATTTTGGGTCGATCATTATCCAGGAAGAAGCAATGGACATGCCATTTAATGGAGGGGGTAACCTGTTGAAATAACAAGGCATAGGTTAATTAAATATAGAAAGATGCCCATATCCGGTCTTGCTTTATGCCAATATACGGGCTTGACGCCAGTGGTGGGTTGTCCTACTGATGGGATATGAAGCATGGGCAACAAGGCTATGATGCCGCTATTGTCGAACATGATATTGCATGTCTGGCAATGAACCGTGGTGATATGGACGATGCACTCATACATTTTGAACAGGTCTGTGACCTGGTGTTTGCTGTATCCGGCAGCGATCAGGGAGATGCCCTGTTTGTCAGGGCGGCCCTTGACCTGGTCCGGATCAAGCTCAGGGTCATAAGGGATGTAAAGGATGTGCCTGCTTATCTGGAAAAGGCCCGGCCTCTTGCACTCAGGATGGGAGACCTGCGTGCCCAGGCAAGGATCAACCTTGTTCACGGGCTTTATTTCGTGGAGGTGGACAACCGGGAAAAGGCAATGGAGATGTTACAGAGGGGCCTTGAACAGGCGGATGCCCTGGGCGATGACGATATAATGGCATGGTCCGCTGAATACAGGGGGCTATATTTTTATATCCAGGGGCGATACCGGCAGGCCGTGGAATATTTTGATTATTTGGTGCAGGCCTTTAATGCCCAGAGACAGGAGCCTGTATATTCAAACCTTCCGGATTACATGGCGTATTCCACGTCCCTTGGATATTGTGAAGCCCTTTTGGGGGATTTTCATCGTTCCATCGGTGTGCTGGATTCACGCTGGCGCAGGGCCAGAATAAAGGGTGATCAGGTAAACTGCAGTTTTTATCAGGCGCTTATGGGGATTGTGCTGTTGATGATGGGCAGGCGTTCCGACGCCTTTTCCCATCTCACAGATGCCTTGAGACAGGCGCAGGAATTCAGCAATAATGAGGCCCTGCATGTAGCGCAAAAGGGCCTGGCCTATTATTGGTTTTTTCAGGGTCAGCTGGACAGGGCCTATGATATTACAAGGGAGACAGTCCATGCCAGAGGAATAGGTGCCCAGTACAACTGGCCTGTCACCCTGGAGATGCTTTATGCCTTTGATCTCAGGGGGTATGAGCCTATAGACACCATGGTCTTTGAAGAGGAGATGAAAAGGGTTATTAAGGGGCCCAATTTTCATTTGAGGGGCGTGGCCTTGCGTATAAGGGCCTTGCAGGCCATAGCAAGGGGGGAAGAGGTATCAAAAATATCCGGTCTGCTTGATCGTAGCGAAAAAGACCTGGTAGAGTCAGGCGATCCCATCGAGCTGGGTAAGACGAGGGCGGAGATGGCGCGACTGATGCTCAGGCAGGGTGATGAGGCCGAGGCGCAATCCCTGGCACTCAAGGCCCGGGAGGGGCTTATCGGATATGGCCGTGATTTTTTCCCTGAAGACCTTGTTTCCCTGCTCGGCGTGTACCAGCCCGGGGGCAAGTCCCTGGATACAGATAATCTCCTGGGCCGATTTATGGATGTAATGGACACCTTTATGCCCGGTTCGGACAAAGATGAGCTGCATGCCCGCCTTATCTTCGGCATGTGCCGGTTTCTGGGCGCGGACCGGGGCGGGATGTTCTGGTTTCCTGATAAAAAGGACCGGAAAAACCCTGTAATGGGCGCAGTATATAACCTCACCGATATGGAGAGGCATTCACCCCTTTTTTGGTCCAGCATCTCCCTTATAACAAGGTCATACCATAACCAGGAGCCCCTGGTCGTCCGGCATGCACATGCACATACGCAGAGTCAGGGGCTGTGCCCCAAAAGTGTGTTGTGCCTTCCCATTATCATGCCAGGGGAGATCAGCGGGATCATGTATATGGATAACCTTGGCAGGGATGATGCCTTTGACTGCCTTGACCGTGACGCGATCGTGCGGTTTTCCAGACACCTGAGTGCCCACATGGAACGTATCTCACAGTATTGCCGCATTATCCGGGCACAAAAGACCCTTGCTGTATCGGAACAATTTGTTGACGGCCCAGGTGCCATGGAGATTATTACACAGAGCCCGGTCATGTATGAGCTTTTGAAGAGGGCGGATCATGTCGCTGCATCGGATGCATCTGTATTGATCCTGGGTGAGACAGGTGTGGGAAAGGAGCTTCTGGCCCGCAGGCTGCACCGTATGAGCAATCGCGTTGATGGGGCCTTTGTGGAGGTGGATCCCGGTTCTGTCCCGGAGACCCTCTTTGAGAGTGAACTCTTCGGATATGAAAAGGGTGCCTTTACGGGTGCGGATAAAAGAAAACCAGGAAGGATGGAGCTGGCGGACAAGGGGACCCTGTTCATAGACGAGGTGGGTGATATATCGCCATTGACACAGGTCAAGCTCTTGAGGGCATTGCAGGAAAAGGGCTTTATGCGTGTGGGCGCCACAAAAAGCACAGATTCCGATTTCAGGCTCATATCCGCGACCAACCATGTGCTTGAAGATGAGGTGACCGAAGGACGTTTTCGGCAGGATCTGTATTATCGCATAAGCGTTGTACCCCTTGTGATACCTCCCCTTAGGGAGAGGGGAGAAGATGCAGTCCTCCTGGCAGATGCGTTCCTTGGATATTTTTCAAAAAAATATAACAGGCAGGGCCTCAGGATATCTAAGGACGAGAGGGCAAGGCTGAAGGGATATGCCTGGCCCGGAAACGTGAGGGAACTAAAAAATGTGATGGAACGTTCTGTCCTGCTTTCCATGGACCAGGGCCTGAAGCTGGACCTTGGTATTGATGCAGATACCTCACAGGACGCATCATTTTCAGATGAGCCCACCATGGATGAGATGCAGCGCCGCTATATACGTCATGTCCTTTGCAGGACCAAAGGAAGGATAGGAGGTCCTGGTGGCGCGGCAGACTGCCTCGGCATGAAGCGCACTACTCTCCAGGCCCGCATGAAAAGACTGGGAATCTCAGAGGAGTGAAAATACAAAAGGGGACAGATTTATTTTTTAAGAAAAACAGCAAACAGGGGGACAATCCCTTATTCTTGAATTGCCGCAGGGTCTTATCCCTTGTCGCTTGGGGTCCTCAACGATCTTTGATTGTAACCTGAATGGTTAATCTCACTTAGGGTTCAATTCCCCGCAGCTTGCTGCGAAAGGCCTGTTCCCCTTAGGAAGCCGTTTACGGCTTGAAATTGGAAATTGGAAATTGGAAATTAGAAATTGGGGAGAAATGAAACGAGTTTACGAGCTGGATGTTTACAAACTGGCAGAAGCGTTATCAGATATGGTCTGGCACGATTTTGATAAGTGGAACAAAAAGGTTCAAAAACACTG
>JAYEKR010000054.1:0-5252 GCA_034661115.1 Thermodesulfobacteriota bacterium
GTAGGTGTCTGGGGCATGGCGACAAAGACCGTGGCCCCGAATTCACCCATGCTTACGGTAAAGGCAAAGACCGCCCCGGTAACAAGGGCCTTTGACACTAAAGCGAGGTCTATCCTTCTCCACACATAAAAGGGGCCTGCACCAAGCATGGATGCGGCCTCTCTCATGGACTCCGGTATGCTCCTGAAAGCGGGCATGACAGAACGCAGGACAAAGGGAAAGGCAACAAGGGTATGCGCCAGGGGAAGCAGCACAATAGATGATCGCAGATTCAATGGGGGCTCATCAAAGGCAAGGATAAACCCCAGGCCAAGGGTTACAGCAGAGGTGGACAGGGGAAGCATGAAAAGAGGATCAAGCAGGGAAACGAATCGCGCCTGGCTGGATGACAAAAAATTTGCCGCCAGAAGTGCAATCCCAACCGCGATGACAAGGGTTATACATGCAATTCCGAGGGAATAGCCTATTGCCTGCACGGGCGGGATAAAAAAGATCGACTGCGATGTATTCCTGAACAGCTCACGATAAAACATGAAAGAAAGCCCGTCGGCTGTCATAAAGGATTTCAGCACAAGTGAAAAAAGGGGAAGCACAAGGAAAATCAAAATAAAGGTCACAGTTGCACCAACAATCATGCATTGTCTTTTCGTTGTACAGGTCTTGAGCGTAATCTTTTTGGATTCCGGATTGAGCCTCACTGCATATCTGCGCTGAAGCCAGGTATAGAGCCACATGAGGCAAAAAGTGAAGGAAATCTGGAGGATGGATAGCACAGATGCCGCCCTGAGATCAAAGATATGAAGGGCCTGTCTGTAAATCTCCACCTCTATAGTGGCATACCGGGGTCCGCCCAAGATAAGGATGACCCCGAAGCTGGAAAAACAAAAGATAAAGACAAGGAGGCCGGAGGCAAGGATCGCGGGTGTCAGCAAAGGCAGGGTCACCCTGAAAAAGGCCTGGAACCTCGAGGCGCCAAGCATCCTTGCGGCATGGACAAGGGAAGGATCAAAACTCGACCAGAAGGTGCTCACTATCCTCAGGACCACTGTATAGTTGTAAAAGACATGCGCAAGGAGAATAATCCAGATGGTCTGTTCCATATGTATAACAGGGGAGGAAAGACCAAAGACCTTCATTACAGCGGTATTCATCAACCCTTGCGGCCCGAGCAGGGCACCAAACGCAGCTGCTACCACCACTGTGGGAAGGACAAAGGGGATGGTGGTAAAGGCCTTAATCACGGCCTTCCCATAAAAATCATAGCGCGCAAACACATAGGCCCCGGGCAAGGCCAGGACAATGGTAAGCAGGGTGGACACGGCAGCCTGCCAGGTAGTGAACCAGAGCGTGGGGCCAAAACGGACAACCATGTCCATAAGGCTGTCCCCATGGCCATCCTGTGAGGACAGGCCCAGGCAAAAGATCTCTTTAAGGGGATAAAAATAAAACAGGCCCAGAAAGGCCAGGGGAATAAGGGCAAACCAGTACATTCTCGTTGTTTTCCGGACCCTTACCATTTAATCCTTTATCCCTTTGTCTTCGGTCAAATGCTATCTGAGCATGACCTGCGTCCATGCCTGTATCCATTTATCCCTGTTTGCTGCTATCTCTTCGGGCGTGATCTCCACTGGATTATCTGCAATCCCTGCATATTTTTTAAAGACCTCGGGCAGGCAGGCATCAGCGTTTACAGGAAACACAAACATCTGAAGTGGTATGTCTTCCTGGAATTTTCGGGAAAGGAACCAGTCTATGACCCTGCGGGACAGTTCTGGATGCTTGGTCCCCTTGAGTATCCCGGCATACTCGATCTGCCTGAAGACACTGCCTTTCCCAAGCACGGCCGCAGTAGGGGCATCTGCCGGCCTCTCCTCGGCAAAGTGCACCTCTGCCGGAGGGCTTGTGGCATAGCTTACAACAATGGGCCGGTCGCCCTGTGAAGATGCACTGAATCTTCCCCAGTACGCATCCTCCCACCCATTGGTAATCAATACATTGTTTGCCTTGAGTCCCTTCCAGAATCCGATATATCCCTGCTCGCCAAAATGACCTATGGTCGTAAAAAGAAAGGCAAGGCCAGGAGAAGAGGTGGCAGGGTTTTCCACTACCAGCAGGTTCCGGTACTCAGGTTTCACCAGGTCCTCCAGGCATGCAGGTGGCGCAATATGCCTTTTTTTAAACCATGCCTTGTCATAGTTCAGGCACACATCCCCATAGTCCACAGGGGTAAGCCTGCCCTTGCAGCCCGAGGGCATAAACCGTGAGGACACCTTTGAAAGCATGGGGGCATCATAGGGTTCAAAGATATTCCCCTTCAATGCACGGCTCAAAAAGGTATTGTCCACCCCGTAAAACACATCCGCCATTGGATTGTTCCTGCTGAGGATCGCCTTGTTAATGGCCTCCCCTGCATCGCCTGCCTTGATAAACCGGAGCGTGACATGGTTTGCACCTTCAAACTCTTTTACTGTCTTTTCGCCTATGCTGAAGCTGTCATGCGTCATGATTGTGAGCGTGATTGGTTGGGTACCCTTATTGTCCCTGTCACAACCGCAAAAAACAAGAACAAGGATGATAAGCCAGAGATATCTTTTCATTTTAGCCTCCTGGAAAAACCACTCGAATCACCCTTATATGAAAAAGCAAATCCTGCGTCAAATCTTTATTATTGGTTTCTGATGGTATTTATATAAAAACAGGGCATCAGAACAGGCTTGAGCGCATAGCCCTGAATTCATCCATTCGGGCTATGAGAATGGGCAGGAGTTCTCTGGCCTTTTTGATCTCTTTGTCCCTGCCTGCCATCTCCATATCATAGGCAGTGGCCCTCAGTTTTGAGGCCGCTACATTGGCCGATGCCCCTTTGATCGTATGGGCAATCTCCTGGATGGTTTGGGTTTCGCCATCAGCAACGGCTCTTTCAAGGGCCTCGATATCCTGGGGTATACTGGAAAAAAAGATATCGATCAATTCGAGGGCCAGTTTTGTATCCCCATCCAGCCTTTCAAGCATGTCCTCACTGTCAAAGACCATTTCCTGTTTTTCAGCCAATAAATCCGGTTGTCCTGAAAGGGCTGTATGGTCTATTTTATTTGCAATCTCTGCGATTTCAGAAAGGGATATGCCGGAAACCTGTCTTTCCAGCGCCCTTTCAAGCTCGTCGCGTTTTATGGGCTTGGTGACATAATCATTCATGCCTGCGGCAAGGCATTTATCCCTGTAGCCCTGCATGGCATGGGCGGTCATGGCGATAATCGGAATCTCCCTGAATTCCGTATTGGATTCCCGTATCCTTTTCGTTGCCTCAAAACCGTCCATCACAGGCATCTGGATATCCATAAAAACCAGGTCATAATACCCGCCTTCCAGTGCTTCAAGTGCCTGCCTTCCATTAGACACAGTATCCGCTAAATAACCCAGTTTTTTCAGTACACCCAGGGCAACCTTCTGGTTTATAATGTTATCCTCGACAAGGAGGATACGCACAGTCCCCTTTTTGTCCTGCGCAATGAGATTGGGCGTAACAAGGGATTCTGCATACCCCTGTTCTCTTGCACTGCCCTTGTCTCCTTCTCCCTGGATCACCTTTTCCAGGGAGCCACGTATTATTGGTTTCTGGACAAAACCGCTGAACCCAATATCGTCCAGCATGGGGCTGTCTATACGTGTACCAGCCCGCATCATGCGGATAAACCTTGCATTTTCCGCACAGGGGAAGGCCCTGATTGCCCGGACTGCATTCATCTCTACTTCGGCGTCAATAAAAACAAAACCCACATCCATGGCAATGTCCTCCAGTATTGCCAGGCCGCCTTTCAGGTCCGGTGCCTGAAGGCATTCACATCCCATCTGAGAAAGATATTCTTCCATTACCCTGCGGTTTGGGTCACTTGAATCTATTACAAGGCTCAGAAGATCAAACTGTGACAATTCCGGTCCCTGACTCTCTCTGGCATGCCCGAATACTGCGCTGAAAAAGAAATCACTCCCTCTACCTTCCTCACTCTCGCATTGCAGGTCGCCATGCATTTCCCTGATGAGTTGCCTGGAGATGGCAAGCCCAAGGCCGGTGCCGCCGTATTGGCGGGTGGTGGACACATCCGACTGAGTAAAGGGCTCAAATATCTTATCCATATTTGCATCAGAGACCCCGATCCCGGTATCCTTTACACTGAAAAGAAGGGTTATCCTGTCGGGAGATGCATCCTTCAGCGAGATATCTATCCTGATCTCACCCTCATGGGTAAACTTGATGGCATTATTTGTCAGGTTAATAAGGATCTGGCGCAGCCGGTCCGGATCGCCCTGCAGACAAACCGGAACATCTCCCCGGATAAGGCCGGTAATCTCCAGCCCCTTGTCAAAGGCCTTCATCGCCAGCAGATCAAGGCAATCTTCAAGGATTGCCTGCAGATCAAAATCTACATGGTCGAGTTCAAGTCTGCCCGCCTCTATCTTTGAAAAATCCAGGATCTCGTTGATTATTCCAAGGAGATTGTCAGCGCTTTTCCTTACTATCCCTGCATACTCCAGCTGCTCATTATTCAGACGGGTATCAAGCAGCATCTCGGTCATCCCGATAATACCGTTCATCGGGGTTCGTATCTCGTGGCTCATATTCGCCAGAAAATCGCTCTTGGTTTTGTTGGCCGCCTCCGCCTCCTCCTTGGCCATGCGAAGCTCGGCTGTCTGCCGGTCAATCTCCGCCTTCAGATCCCTCGAGTAATTCTCCTGCTGTTCCTGGATAAGTTTATGGACATGCTGGTTGTCATCAAGGATCTCAAGGTATTTTTCTTTCAGGGCCTCGCTTTTACGAATAATCTGTTTTTTTTCGACATCAAAGGTCTCGCGCTGTCTCTCTTTGTCTGCCTGCGCAAAAAACAGATCCACACAGAGCCCCACTTCATCCATGACCATGGGGACATCACAGCCAGAGGAAAAGGCAAAGATCAGCCTTGCATGCATACCCCTGAGTACAAGAGAATATCCCATAAAACCATTCCTGAAGGGGATGCCCTGCTCGATATCCATAGCCTCAAACGCCATGGTCTCAAGCCCGTCCAGGCGCTCGTCCAGAGAGATCTCCCGGCCTGTGTCCGTAATTATCCCGAAGATGCCCTGTGGGATACGTCTCCGGAACAGGGACACCAGATCATGCAATACCTCTTCATTGCCTTCATCAAATTCCTGGAAAAGATCATTAAAATCATCAGGCATTATGCCTCCTCAATCTCATAGAGATCTTTGGCCTT
>JAYEKR010000055.1:0-22163 GCA_034661115.1 Thermodesulfobacteriota bacterium
CCCTCCCGTCATTTCTGTCTGCCTCCCGTCATTTCTGTTCCCCTCCCGTCATTCCCGTTCCCCTCCCGTCATTTCTGTTCCCCTCCCGTCATTCCCGCGAAGGCGGGAATCCAGTGTTCCAGGTAATTCACGTTTCTGGACCCCCTCCTTTGCCTGTCTGCCTGCGACGCACTTCGCAGGCGGGAATAACGGTTATCCTTGTGATATTATATAGGATTCTAACTCCGCGTCCTCTGCTCCTCAGCGGTGAGGCCTTTTTCCGTCCCTGGTTGTGAGCGCAGCTCATGCGGGTTTATATGTACGCTGGTGAGTTTTTTGATATTCTTCAATCCGTCTTTGCCTCTGCTGTGGGGGGAAAGTGACAACCCGGGCAATTGGCCCTGTTGCATGGCCCTCTTTATTTAAGATAAAATGACCTTAATGTCCTTGTATCGGGATCAAAGATACAGCATGCCCCATCCTCTAATGCCCCGATGGTGATCACGTAGATGCCATTGCGGTCAAGTTTTATGTTGTTCCCGGTTACCAGGGGTATCTTTTTTGTACCTGTATGGTTGACCCGCTGGATCAATGGAGTATGGGAATGTCCCCTGAACAGGATGTGGAAGCTGGGATTTTTTTGTTTGACAAGGATGGGCATGTATTCGGATATGGGCCTTCTGGTTGCCGATGGATAGTCAAACGGGATTGAGTGCGCAAGGCATATTCCATTGAAAGAGCGTGTAAAGGGGAGATTTCTCAGGAAGGAGATGGATTTTATCCCTATCTTTTCTGTATGGTCTTCCATCAGGATGCTGATCTCATTGTTTCCCATCACGGCCATGATATTATGGTCTTTAAGGATTCCCACGGACTCGTCAACCTGTTCGGGCCGCACGGAATCACAAAAATCACCCAGGTGCCAGATTGTTTGTGCCCCCATTTCTGACAGGGCTGAAATGGCTTCTTTCAGGAGCCGGTTATTGCCGTGAGAGTCGGAAATGAGTCCTGCAATCCCGGTCATATCAGGGGTCTTGATTGTTGTTCAGCAGGTCGCAGCACTGGAAGGCATCCCTGAAACATTTGTTTTTTTCAAGGTATTCCCGGTATCTGATGAGCATGGAAAGGACCGTGACCGCCTTTTTTGATGAGGTGTAGGGGTGGCCTCCCCGGTAGATGGTCTGTGGCACCTCGCGGAAGGTGGTAGTCAGGACCGGTTTGGCATAGGTCTTCATGAAGTGTGAAAGCAGGCAGGAGATCAGGTCGTCGAATATGCCCAGGATCTTTTCCATATCCATGGCCGTGTCATTGAGGGCATGGAGCCCGTCGGTCAACATGCGGCTGAGGGCCATGCGTATCTGCGGACCCGAGAGCAGGATATCTATGAATGCGTTTATGGTTCTGGTGTCAGAGCCGAACATTGATGTAATGACAGGAAGCAGAGGGTCGCTTAATTGTCTGAAGGCATGCGTATCACCCCTGGCAAGGGCATCGGTGGCGATCCCTGCCATCTCGTCGAGTCCATCAAGGCCCTGAAGCATCTGTGGTATCCGGTTTATGAACATCTGGGACTCGCCTGCCTCAAAGAGTTGAGACAACCCTGCAATGCTTCCAAACCCCATAAAGATAAGGGCATCGATCTCGTCGAGATCAAGGACGATCCCGGGTGCCAGGTAATATGCAATAAAGTTTCTGTCTCCGGCCGGGTCAATGGGGTTTCCATGGCTCCAGCGTGGAGGAAACATGGTATTGAGGTCTTCAATGGTCTTCTGCGGCAGGTTTGCCACTGTGAGCCCCATGGATTCGCAGTCCTGTGCGCAGATAACCCCGTAAGAGCCCCCGCCTGTAAGGATGCCGATGTTTCTGCCCATGGGCAGTGGCTGGGTCAGGAATCCTATGGCCACATCCAGGAGTTCATCAGGGCCATGCACGCGGGTGATCCCGGCCTTTTTCATGGCCTTGTCAAAGATTTCGTCGCTGCCCGCAAGTGAGCCTGAGTGTGAAAGGATGGCCTGGGCCGTTGCCTTTCCAGTCCCTGGTTTATAGACGATCACGGGTTTTTTTCTGGTAACCCTTGCCGCCTTTTCAAGGAATCTCCTTCCATCGTTTACGCCCTCGATATAGAGCATGATCACCTTTACATGGTCATCTTCACCGAAATACTCGATGTAGTCCTCCAGCTGGATATCCGCTGCAGGCCCGCAGCTCACATAGCCCCTGAGTCCCAGCCCGCGTTCATAGGCAGAGCCTGCAATGGCCCCACCTACATTGCCACCCTGTGTTATAAAGGCAGCCGGGCCGTCCATGGATGGGATGGCAAACATGTAGGCACGAAGAGAAGATATTGCGCTCCACATGCCCATGCAGTTAGGACCCACAAAGCGGATGCCCCCTTTTTTTGCAATGGATAAGACCTCGTCTTCCAGTTGTTGACCTTCCTCTCCGATTTCCCGGAACCCTGCGGATATGATCACGGCCGCGCTTATCGATTTTTGGACACATTCCTCCATTACTGCAGGGACACCTGCGGCCGGTATCACAAAGATGGCCAGGTCGATCTTTCCCGGGACATCGAGCACACTCGCATAGGCCTTGTGACCCATGATCTCTTTTTCTCTTTTGTTTATCGGGTAGATTTGTCCCTTGAATCCGTTGAGCACGCTTGCAAAGGTCGAACTGCCCCATTTATTCCAGTCTGAGGACGCCCCGATAACAGCGACATTTTCAGGATTGAAAAGCGGCTGCAATTCTTGACTTATTTCTGACATAATGCCCTCCGTGTGATTGATCATTTCATCCTAATATAAAAGGATAGATGCATCAAGCCATAACAGCAAAGGCAAAGGCAGGCGGGAGAATTACCCGTTTATTAAAGCTTATTACCCATTTCCTCTTGTCATTCCCGCTTTCGCCTGTCTGCGTGCGGCGCACTTAGCAGGCGGGAACGACCGGTGAGGAGCAGGAATGATTCGGTGAGGAGAAAGAGGAATTGTCTGTTTACAACTGCTTGGTCCATTCTTTTATTGCGGACCTCAGAAGGCCGGACTGTTTTTCCAGTTCCGGCATGCATAGACACACTGTCTTTTTACCCCTGTCTGGTCTTTTTTTTTGTATCGGAACAGTTATATTCAAACATTAACCAGCAGGGGCTTGACCGCAGGAACCCGCAGCTGCGTTTCACACACAAGGCAGCAATCGGGACCTTTGATTCCCTGCAGTTTTCGGCTGGTGATCAATGGACTTAGGTGCTATGGAAATAGGCCATGAAGGTTCCAAAGAGGTGGCCATCCATCACGATCTTTGTTGTTGCCCAGGTGGCATGGGTGGCAGTGGTTACATTATGGATCATATGGTATGTCAGGATTCACTATGCCCCTGTAGAACATATCGGGACATGGAACCTTGTCATTATTATAGGAGGGGCTCTCCTGCTTGTTTTGATCCTTGCGGGTATAATCAGTCTCTTTGTCCTCTACCAGGTACAGCTTACACTTTCCAGGGCGCAGATGCATCTTATCTCCTCTATCACGCATGAATTCAAGACCCCGCTTGCAACCACGCTTTTATACCTGGAGACCCTCAACAAAAGAAGACTTCCGGACGAAACAAGGCAGAAGTTGATTACCGGGATGATCGCAGAAAACAGGCGTCTGGAGTCGCTGGTGGAAAATTTTCTTGAGAGCGCAAAACTGGGTAACCGGACCAGGCCGTATAAGACATCATTATTGTGTATCGGCCCATATATGGATACCTTTGAGAAGAGGTATGAAGGCTTGCTCAAAGGGACCAGGGTAGATATGGATATTGAGGATGAACTGTATTGCATGGCCGACCCGAACGCCCTTGATATGGTATTCACAAATCTTTTTGAAAACGCAATCCATTATTCCCCTGGCGAATGCCGGATCATTATAAAGGCATGGAACCGGTCGGACAAGTGGATACATATCGAATTTTCAGATACCGGGATAGGCATTCCAAAGGATAAAAGCAAGGAGGTGTTCAAGATGTTCAAGCGGCTTCCTGACGGGATATCCCTGAGGGGGTCAGGCAGTGGGATGGGTCTCTATGTGGTAAGGGGAATCATCAGTGCGCATGGTGGCAAAATAAAGGTCGGAGACAGGGATGGCGATTCAGGCACGACCTTTCTTATCCGTCTTCCAAAGGTCTCCACAACATGAGTATCCGTTGGAATATCCTTGTCATTGAAGACGACCATGCCTTTGCCCTGGGTCTGATCATAAACCTTGAAGAGGAAGGCTATACGGTTTTTCATGCGTTGAGCGCGGAGCAGGGGCTCGATGTGATGAAAAACAGCTGTGTTGACCTGGTGGTACTGGATCTCATGCTGCCGGGCATGGACGGTATCAGTGCACTTGAACATATACGCCGGGATAATCCAAGGGTTCCGGTACTTATTCTGACCGCATGTTCAGATATACAAGACCGTATAAAGGGGCTTGGCGCGGGCGCGGATGACTACCTTGCAAAGCCTGTTCACCTGGAGGAGTTTCTTCTGAGGGTACGGCGTATGCTGGAGCGTTATGCGTGGTACAGATCAGAGGACCGGCTCAGGGTAGGGGGGTCGAGCGTAGATTTCAACACCCTTGAGATAAGGCTGCCGGACGGGAAGACCACACGGATTACCCCGCACGAGGCGAACCTTATACAGTATCTTTCCCAATACAGGGATCGTATCGTTACGCGTTCCGAGCTGTTGAAAAATGTATGGGACCTTGACCCCAAGGTGGAGACCAGGACCGTGGATACCTTTATCTCCCGCATACGCAGATACATCGAGGAAGAACCATCCAATCCCAGGCATATCATCAGCGTGAGGGGCAGGGGATACCGCTTCATGCCCTAGAAGGGCCGTGGGACCAAGTCTTTATTCTTTATTTTATATGAAAAAGAGGGAGCACCACCCATTCGTCATTCCCGTTCCCCATTCGTTATTCCCGTTCCCCATTCGTTATTCCCGTTTCCCTCCCGTCATTCCCGCCTGTCTGCAGCAGGCAGGCGAAGGCGGGAATCCAGTGTTCCTGGTTGAGTCGGTGTTTCTGGACCCCCGCCTTCGCGGCGGAGACGATCATTATTACATAGGGTTTTAACCTTGCGGCCAGTGTTTGAATCAGGCCAGTATAGTTGCTATTTTTTCAGATAGGGCCTTCATGTTAAAGGGCTTCTGGATAAAATCGCTGCATCCACGTTCCATGATATCGGATGCCTGGCCTTCAATGCTGTATCCGCTTGACAGGAGGACCATGATTCCAGGATTGAGCTCTTTGAGCCGGTCAAAGGTTTCGCCTCCACCCATGGAGGGCATGATCATGTCCAGGATAACAAGATCAATGGAATCCATCTGTTTTTTGTAGATCGTGATGGCCTCCTGCCCGCCCCTGGCGGTCAACACCCTGTAGCCAATGTCTTCAAGCAGGTGCAATCCCACCTCGATGATTATCTCCTCATCGTCAACAAGGAGGATCGTGCCTTTGCCCCGATGGATTGTATCCCTTTCCTGGTCCGGTTTTTCGATACGGATTGCTGCATCTGTTGCCGGCAGATATATATTAAATGTGGTTCCCTTGTATTTTTCGCTGTACACTTGGATGATGCCTTTGTGATTTTTTATGACCCCGTACGCACTTGCCATGCCCAGCCCTGTGCCCTTGTTGCCCATCTCTCTGGTGGTGAAAAAGGGCTCGAATACCTTTGACCTGGTAGTTTTGTCCATGCCCATGCCTGTATCTGTCACGCCTGTCTTTATATATTTTCCGGGATCCACCCCGTATTGCTGCATATCCCTTTCATCGATCTGTGTATTACTTGTTTCAATATAAAGATCGCCGCCTGAAGGCATGGCCTGCCAGGCATTGATATAGATATTCATAAGGACTTGCTCGATCTGCCCGGGATCCACCTCTGCGGCCCACAGGTTTTCTGAGAGCTCAGTGTGGATGGTGATCTCTTTTTTTGTCTGCCCGAATATGGCTGCGCTTTTTTGAACAAGTTTGTTGATATTGGTTGATTTGACATTATATTTTCCGCCCCGTGCAAAACCCAGGAGCTGTCTTGTAAGGCCTGCCCCGCTGAGGACGCATTCCTCGATATTTTTGAGCCGTCTATACATCCCATTGTCCTTGTCCTTGTCCGTGTGTATGAGTATCAGGGATGTATTGCCCTGTATGGCGGCGAGCAGGTTGTTGAAATTATGGGCAATGCCCCCTGCCAGGGTGCCTATGGCCTCCATCTTTTGTGCGTGGCTAATCTGTTGTTCCATACGTTTGTTTTCTGTAATGTCCTGCATGGATACCACAGATTGTTTTGTCCCCGGGATAATAGAGACAAAAATAATGGTATCCCTGGCGTTCCCGTAGCGGTCGATAAATGTGAATTCATAGGTTTTCGGGGCTGATCCCGGATCAGTCCTCCGCATGACATGATATTTCCTCATTCGTTTCAGGTCTTTTTCTGAGACGAACTCTGTCCAGCTTTTTTTATTTTCCACCTCGTTTCTGGAATAACCGGACATCTTTTCGAACGTGGGGTTTGCAAGTGATATGATGGTGTCTTCCTCAAAGATAAGCATGGCGGATGCATTGGTATCAAAGATTGAACGGTATTTTTCCTCGCTGGCCTCTAATCTCCTTTGTGCCTGTATCCTTTCAGTGACATCACGCACAATGGCTTGAATGAACAACTTGCCCTCAATGTTTATTTTGTTCAGCGAGATATCTGTCTCAAACGCAGTGCCGTCATAGCGGGTATGACGCCATCGGAAGACCTGAGGCCCCTCTTCCAGCGTGGATTTTATCTTTTCCAGACTCTTTTTTCTTGATTTTTTATCGTCCGGCTGCAACCCGGGGGAAAGCTGATAAGGGGTTTTACCTATGATCTGTTCATAACTGCAGCCGAACATCTCCAGGGCTCTCGGGTTGCATTCAATAAAACGAGCATCTTTTAAAAGAAAGATGGCATCATTGGTCGATTCAAACAGGCCTTGATACATGAGTTTTCTTTTATAGAGTTCTTTGTGTGTTTTTATGCGTTCTGTGATGTTGTTCCCGAGGCCGAAGAAATATTCAAACTCGCTGTTTTTATCAAATACCGGCCTTCCCTGCCATTCTATATCCAGCAGGGCGCCTGCTTTGGTCAGGAGATGGGTTTTGTTCAGTGTGGGCAGGTTGTCTTTGATCAGTAGCTGGAATACACGGGACAGCTTTTTACGGTCTTTTCCCGGCACAAAGGTGGCCATAAAGTCTTTTCCAGTCACCTCGTTTTTCATGTATCCCAATGCATCGAGCATGGATTTATTCATCATAATGGTCTTGCCCTCGGTATTGATGGTCACAAAAAAGGCAGGAGAGGTATCGATAATGGTTTCCTGTATCTCTATTTTTTTGAGTAGGTCTTCCTCTTCGTGTCTGCGGTCGGTGATATTGCGTAAGACCATGACCATGCGGTCTTTTCCATCTATAATGGCCTTTTTGACATTTATCTCTACCCAGAACAGACGGCTGTCTTTTGTCTTTGCCATCCAGTCAAAGATTTGGGGCTGGCCTTTGGCAGCCTCTTGTACCCATTGTTTCAGTTTTTTTTGTGTGAAGGGCGGATGTCCTGCGATTAAGCCATCTATAGTCAGTCCCTTGAGTTCGTCTGTGGAATAGCCGAACATTTCGCACGTTTTCCGGTTTACATCCAGGATATTACAGTCCTGTGTATCATGGACGATAACCGAGTCATTGATTGCATGGAAGACCTCTCGGTAAGCTGTAAGGGATCCCTGGTTTTTGTTTTCCTTGCCCTGGACGTCCATAGTGAACCCCCTCTCCTTTATATTCGGCCATATGTCTCCATATCTTTATTGGGAAAGCCCGGGAGAGTTTTCAGTGGATTCAACAATAAGGGATTGATTGCATATCCTGCTGTGATAATATGATATTATACCTGATTGAGGAGAATCGTATGGACGGGAATTATATGGACAAGGATAAACTGATAAGCGATCTGGAGGAGGCCATTAATTTTGTTTTTGATAAAAACGCCCCGGATATGGAACAGGGACTTCGCAAAAATCTGGTCAGCCGGTTTTCAACGGAGGTCTTGCAGGGGCTGGACCAGGATACACTGGAAGAGAGATTCATCACGCCTGAAGGCGCCAAGCCCCTGGAGAATGTGGTCAGCATGTTCAGGGATTTTCTGGCAGATATAAAGACCAGGATGGAAGATTAGAATCCCGTCTGAGGGCATACCATTTCATACAGGACAGGGGAACCGTGAACCTGTTGACCCCCCTTGGACCTGTTATATTTTTCCTTGACAAAGATGGAACAGGCGCATAGTATGGTGTTTGGTAATACCAACAACCGCATGGAGGTCATATGGAGAAGATGCTCAAGCCCATACAGGCCGAAAGCCTGAAGGATGTCTTTGTTTCACGTTTTGAGGAGTTAATCCTTTCAGGAAGACTCTATGCAGGGCAGAGACTGCCATCCGAAAGGGAGCTCAGTCTGCAGATGGGGGTCAGCCGTCCGGTTGTGCATGAGGGGTTAAGGGAATTGTCTGCCCGGGACCTGATAACCATGAAGCCCAGGGCCGGGGCCTGTGTGAGTGATTACCGCATGCAGGGTTCCATCTCTGTCCTGTCGTCCCTGATCAACTATCGCAACGGTAGCCTGGATCCGGGGCTGATGGAAAGCATGCTGGCCATGCGCAGTCTCCTTGAGCTTGAGAATGCCGGACTGGCCGCCCGCAACCGCACAGATCAAGATCAGGGGGTTTTCGAGGGACTGCTGGAAAGAGAACGGGCTGCAGACCCGGGCGATACCGGGCTTGTCGTGGAACTGGATTTCGCTTTTCATCACATGGTGGCGCTGGCCACTCAAAATCTGGTCTATCCACTTCTTCTAAACTCACTCAAGCCGGTCTATACAAATCTGACAACACAATTTTTTTCTGATCCAGAGGTCACGGGAAATGTATTCACCCTGCATGGTAAACTCTACCAGGCCATCAAGGCACAGGCAGAGTCCATGTCGGTCTCCCTCATGCAGGACCTCCTCGATCATGGAAAGGAACATCTTTATAAAATATTTTGTAAAGGAGATAATTCATGAGTGTATCCAGTGCAGAAAAGCTACGTATCAAAGAACCAGAAGGGCTTTCTCCTCGTATCCAGTGGTTGAGGGATTATTATTTCAGCGGTGTCAGCAGGGCATGGAATAATGAGTACACGGCATGGACAACTGGAACACCCTGGGATGTATGTTTTGATTGTACCCCTTATTTCATCGTTCCTGAGGTATATTTCTTTTTTAAACCCTTTAGCGCCTCCATGCGCCAGGCCGCACGCAGGGTGGATCTGCCTGCTGATTTCTGGGACTGGGGCCTTATTGAACGTAGGGCCTGGTTCAATAAAGAGGTCATTGTAAATTATATCCCGCAGGAGGTATTGCCTGGAGACCTTATCTGCGGTGCACGCTTCAATATGCAGACCTCACGTTGCTGGACAGAGAAAGAGGCCGCGAAATGGAACAGGCGTGTTCACAGCAAAAAAGGGGCCATGAAACAGCTCATGTGGTTTCATGACCATGGTTATGGCAACAGCGGCGCCACGTCCGGGCACGTGATCCCGGGATATGAACGTGTCCTGAAGGCCGGCTGGAAGGGCATATACCAGGGACTTAAGGAAAAGTACAATGCATTGAATAAGCGCGAAAAAAAGGGTGCAAAGGGTGGCCAGCTGAAGGCAATGATTGTTGCTGCTACCATGCCTCGGGACCTGGCTGAAAAATACAGTACGCATTGCATGCAGCTTGCGGCAGATGAATCTGAGGGCGATCGCCACCAGGAGCTGCGTGAGATGGCGGATAACCTTAAAAGGGTGCCATGGGAACCTGCCACGACCTTCTGGGAGGCAGTGCAGTCGCTGTGGATGACACATATGCTGGTCATGAGCGATGAGAATTATCCCGGTCCGGGCGTATCCTTCGGCCGTATTGACCAGTACCTTCTGCCCTTTTGGGAGAAATCCATTGCAGACGGCATGGACAGGGAGTTTTTAAAGGAAATCATGAAGTGTTTCTGGATACATGCCAATACGGCCTATGACGCACAGATGAGGGTGGGCGCCAACCAGGGGATCACGGCCGGATTCGGCCAGTTGATAACCCTGTCCGGCTGCGGGCCAGATGGATGCGACATGACCAATGATCTGACCTACGCCATGCTGGAGGTGATTGATGAGATGTCACCCATCCTGGAGCCAAAGCCCAATGTGAGATTGCATCGGGGCAGCCCGGACCGGCTACTGGACAAGGTGGTGGAGATGGTCTCCAGCAGCCAGGGTGCGCCGTTTTTGTTCAATTTTGATGAACGCTCCATGGCCGGCATGCTCCTCGAGGCCGAAGAGGCAGGGATCCAAGACCTTATCAATAAGTCTAATGTCCATGATTACGCACCAGTGGGCTGCCTGGAAAACACCATGGCCGGTAATGACCGTTCCGGGACCGTGGACAACAATCTCAATCTCTTAAAGGCCGTGGAATTGGCCATGACCGGGGGAAAGGATATGATACCTGCCCTTGACCCGCTCACAGGCCGATATTCAAAGATTACACAGGACGGACCTGATACAGGCGATGCCAGAAGCTTTACCAGCTTTGAAGAGTTCTGGCAGGCATATAAAGAACAGACCCAATATATTATCAAAAAATGCGTGGACCTCTATGAACTCACAGAGTCCACTCGGGCTACATTCAGCCCGACCCCGTATTTGAGTTGCCTGGTAGATGGGTGTGCAGAAAAGGGGATCGACATTACACAGGGCGGAGCAGAGATCAGCCTTGTCACCATAGAGGCCGTAACCTATGCCACCACAGTGGATGCGCTTTTGGCCATCAAGTATCTGGTCTTTGACAAAAAGGAATGCACCATGGACGAGATGATCCAGGCACTCAGGGATAACTGGGAGGGCTTTGAGATCCTCCAGGCCAGGGCCAAGAACCATGCGCCAAAGTATGGCCGTGACGACGATGAAGCCGATGCCATGGGACTGCGGGTCATGCAGACATGGTGTGATGAGACATGGAAGTATAAGACAAAGAGTACCAACCGCCGATTCAGGCCAGGTATGCTCAGCTGGAATTACTGGGTGGGTGACGGTTATATCATGGCAGCCAGCGCGGATGGACGTCCCAAAGGACAGTTTCTTTCAAACGCCATATGTCCGTCAAACGGTGCAGATATCAATGGGCCTACCTCCAATACAAACTCGGTGGGCAAGGTCCTCGGTGGAAAGGCCCAGACAGGCGGCATTGATGGGTATGTCAATCTGTTGCCCAATGGCGCCAGCCATACCATCACATTCAACCCCTCCATGATAGGTGATAAGGGACACCAGGATAGATTCAAGGCCTTTTTAAGGGGATATATTGAAAACGGCGGCACCTCCCTGCAGATAAATATACTCGATCCGGAGGTGTTGCGTGAGGCACAGAAGAATCCGCAGGATTACAGGCATCTCCTGGTGCGAGTTACCGGTTACAATGCCTATTTTACCAGCATTGGAAGGGAACTGCAGAATGAGGTCATTTTACGCACCAGTCATGAAGGGTTTTAGGAGGGGCTATGGAGGCAACTATCCTTGAGATCCAGCGCATGTCCACCGAAGACGGGCCAGGCCTGAGGACCACGGTCTTTTTCAAGGGATGCAGCCTGAAATGCGCGTGGTGCCAGAATCCGGAGAGTATCTCCATGCAGCCTCAGGTGCAGTGGATCGGTTCCAACTGCATAGGATGCGGGATTTGCATGGATGTCTGTCCTAATAAGGCCCTGAATCTGACCCCGGATGGCATGCAGATAGACAGAAAAAGATGTGACGGGTGCGGCGAGTGTACCAGAGAATGCCCGGCCAAGGCCATGGAACTTCTGGGGAGAAGGTGGCAGGCCCATGACCTGATCACGGAGCTTGTCAAGGATCGTTCCTATTTTGAGGCATCCGGCGGGGGCATCACTGCATCCGGAGGCGAGCCAATGATGCAGGCTGTGTTTATGGCTGAACTCTTCAAGGGCTTGAAAGACAGTGGTATCCATACCGCGCTGGACACCTGCGGGCAGTATCCATGGGTGTCTATGGAAAAGATCCTCCCATATACCGACATGGTCCTCTTTGATCTCAAGGAGATTGACCCGGACAGGCACAAGGCCTTTGCCGGTGTGGACAATCACCTGATCCATGAAAACCTTGTAAGGCTTGGAAAATATATAAGAAATAAGCCCATTGCCCTGTGGGTGCGCACTCCCATTATTCCGGGTGCCACAGACACGGGGAATAATATTCGGGGTATCGGCCGTTTTATTGCCGAAAACCTGGGGGATACGGTTGAACACTGGGAGTTGTGCGCGTTCAATAATCTTTGCAGGGATAAATATGTACGCCTGGGGCTTGAATGGCCCTATGCAGAGACCAGTCTGCTCACCAGTGGACGCATGGAAGAACTTGCAGGGATTGCAAAAGAGAGCGGGGTTGATCGTGACATCGTACAATGGAGCGGGCTGACACAGTCTCAGGGGGATGCACATGCCTCTGAAATACAGGCAGATAAACCAGTGCTGCATGTTGTTAATGCATGCAGCATGCCGTAACAGGAGATGACCATGAAAAAATTTACAGCCTTTAACGCAGAGGATATCAAATGTTTTGAGCCGGAGACCAAGATGGGCCTGCTGGCCACCATCAATCCGGACGGAATGCCGCACATCAGCCTGATTACATCGATACAGGCAAAGGACCCCTCACATATGATATGGGGACAGTTTTCAGAGGGGTTGAGCAAGAAACATGTGCGTGGAAATCCCAAGACAGGTTTTCTGATCCTTACGATGGACAAAAAACTCTGGAGGGGAAAGGCAGAATGGACCCACACCGAGACCCAGGGCCAGGGATTCGAGATGTTCAACAACAAACCCCTGTTCCGGTATAATGCCTATACAGGGATACACACGGTCCATTATATGGACCTGGTGGAACACAATGGCCGTGAGTCATTGCCCTTGGCCGGTATTGCAGGGGCCATTGCAGCGACTGCAATGGCAAGGGGATCACTATGTGCGGGCGCTGAGGTCATGGGCGTGTGGACACAAAGGATGCTTGGCCGCATTGGCAACCTCAAGTTTCTCTCCTTTATCGGCGATGATGGCTTTCCTGTCATTATCCCGGCCCTCCAGTGCATGTCAGCGGGTTCAAACCGGGTTGTATTTTCCCCCCTTGCATATAAAAAGGAATTCAGTGGGCTGAAACCAGGGACGACTGTCGCTGCCTTTTGTCTGACCATGGAGATGGAAAGCGTCCAGGTCAGGGGCATATTCACCGGGTTCAGGCGCAGGAGGCTCATTAATATGGGGGTCATAGATATTGACTGGGTATACAACTCTATGCCGCCCCTGCCAGGGCAGATCTATCCCGAGACAGCCTTGAACCCGGTAACGGAGTTTTAAAAGTTACTGTGGACGCATGATGCTGTACTTGCGATCAGGGTTGGATGAGTCTATTGTGTGCATATCCAGGAGGTGAATCCATGGCAGGTGAGCTGACAGCGGAACAGGGGCAGGTCCTGGCAAGGCTTGCAAGGCAGACCATAGCACAAAAGCTCGGGGTTGATTCAAAGACACCTGTGACAGGTGGCACACTCGAAGGGGTCGGTCTGGATCTTAAACAGCCCACCTTTGTAACCCTTAAGATAGCGGGCAGGCTAAGGGGATGCATCGGGTCCCTCCAGGCAATAGAGTCCATTGTCGATGGAATCCGGCATAATGCCGTCAATGCGGCCTTTCACGATCCGAGATTCCCCCGGCTTACAAGAAAGGAACTGGACCGGGCAGAGATAGAGGTCAGTGTTCTCAGCACGCCTGAAGAACTGAAATACAGTGATTACCATGATCTTCTTTCCAGACTCAGGCCGGGCATTGACGGTATTATCATATCTTATGGGCGCTACAACAGTGCAACCTTTTTACCCCAGGTATGGGATGAACTTCCCCAAAAGGAGGAATTTTTATCTCAACTATGCCTGAAGGCGGGTCTGGATCCATATGCATGGAAAAAGGGAGACCTCGAGGTCCAGACCTACCAGGTCCAGTATTTTGATGAAGGATGAGACGAGGCCATCTTTTACCCGGGCAGGTCCTCCTGAAAGACAAAGTCATAGACCTTTGAAACCTTGATACCCTGGATGGAAAAATAGAAGGTATCCCCTTTTTCTATCCCCTTTACCTCTGCGATGCCGGATTCCTGGGCCTGAAAGATCTTTGTGGTTGCAAAATTAAAGATGGGCATTGTCTTTGATGTGTATGTCCAGATGGTTCCATCGTTAGCCATAATGGATACAAGATATTCCCCCTGTTTCATCCATTTTTTGAGTCCCTGGAATTCAACATTTCGGCCTTCTTCGTGCATGATATGCCCCTTTTCCCTGCTGTATTTGTTTGATGATATTGTCTTTATCGGCCGATATCACAGAAGGCTTGAGTCGGATTATGATTCATGATCGTTTCTTGCGTCCCTATAAAGCTTGTAATCCATGCTGTCCACCAGGGCCATCCACGATGCCTCAAGGATATTGCTGGAAACACCCACCGTGTTCCAGTGGTGTTCTTTATCACCCGATTCAATAAGGACACGGACAACGGATTCAGTCCCCTTGTTCGATGAGATAACCCTGACCTTGTAGTCGCGAAGTTCCACCTCCTTGATACGTGGATAGAATTTTATCAAGGCCTTTCTCAGTGCACTGTCCAATGCGTTTACCGGTCCATTACCCATGGCTGCTGTGTGTTCTGTTCTGCCGTTTACCTCGATTCTGATCGTTGCCTCTGAAACAGGGTCTGCATCCTCGGATCGTCTCTCTGTGTTTACGCGGAAACCCTTCAGGCTAAATGACCGGACATACAGGCCCAGGGCCTTTTTCATGAGGAGTTCAAGCGATGCATCCGCCCCTTCAAACTGGAAACCCATATCTTCAAGGTCTTTTATGCTTTTGACGATCTTGCTGGCTGCGGTGTCATCTTTTGTGATATCAATATTGAATTCCCTTGCCTTGAAGAGGATATTGCTCTTGCCCGATTGTTCAGAGACAAGGATTCTTCTCTTGTTTCCAACGCGTCCGGGATCAATATGTTCATAGGTCAGGGGATTGTCCAGCACTGACTTTACATGTACGCCGCCCTTGTGGGCAAACGCGGATTCACCTACATAGGGCTGATGTTTATTGTGTGTGAGGTTTCCTATTTCCTCTACAAATCCCGAGATTTCGGTAAGCATGGCCATGCGTTTGTCGGGTATGGTTTCGTAGTCTGATTTTATGCTCAGGTTCGCGATGACCGAGCACAGGTTTGCATTGCCGCACCTTTCCCCGATGCCGTTGATCGTTCCCTGTACATGGTCTGCCCCTGCCTGCACGGCACAGATCGTATTGGCAACCGCCAGATCGGTGTCATTGTGGCAGTGGATGCCAAGTTTGAATGCAGTGTTTTTTTTAAGGAATTCAATGATATCTGTTATATCTGAGGGGAGGCTCCCTCCGTTTGTATCACATAATACGATGCGGTCCGCCTTGGCCTGGCTCGCTGCCTGGATCGTGGCAAGCGCATATTCCCTGTTGGCCTTGAACCCGTCGAAGAAATGTTCTGCGTCAAAGAACACAACAGGGACGATCCCCTTGAGATAGGCGATGGAGTCACGTATGATCCTCAGGTTTTCATCCAGTGAACACCCCAGACCTCCGGGCCCGCTGACATGGGTATCCCAGGATTTGCCAAAGAGGGTGATACCATCCGGGGCTGAACGGACAAGGGCCTGTATCATCGGGTCCGTTTCAGGGGCACTTTTCGGCCTGCATGTGCTCCCAAAGGCAAGGACCTTTGCGTGCCTGATATCCAGATCCTTTATCATGGAAAACAGCTTGTCGTCCTTAGGATTTGCCCCGGGCCATCCCGCCTCGATATAATCGATGCCCAGGTGGTCAAGCCTTGATGCAATGGAACACTTGTCTTCCAAGGAAAAGGCAATGTCCTCTGATTGTGCCCCGTCCCTCAAGGTGGTGTCATAGGTTTCAATACGCATCTATATCTGTTCCGGGTTTGTCCAGCTCAAAGGAGTCATGAAGTACCCTTACGCCCAGCTCCAGAAATTTTTCATCGATAATGCAGGATATCTTGATCTCGGAGGTGGATATCATCATGATATTGATGCCGACATGGGAGAGGACATCAAACATGCGTGCGGCAACCCCTGCGTGTGATCCCATGCCAACACCCACGATGGAGAGTTTTATGATATTTGTATCGCCGACCACATCCCTTGCGCCCAGGCTTTCCCCTTTTTTTCGTACCATCTCCATGGTCCGGTCATAGTCTGTTCTGGTAACCGTGAAACTCAGGTCCGCCTGTTTGCCGTCTATGGATACATTCTGTATGATCATGTCCACATTGATATTTTCTTCGGATAGTGCATTGAATATGCTGGCCGCGACCCCGGGCTTGTCCTGTATGCCCAGAAGGGTTATCTTCGCCTCATTTTTGTCACAGGTGATTCCTGAAATTATTTCTTGTTCCATGACATTGTCCTCCCTGGTAACAAAGGTGCCTTTACTTTCTGTAAAGGCGCTTTTTACATGTATTTTAACATTGTATTTTTTTGCAAACTCAACCGACCTGGTCTGAAGGACCTTTGCGCCCAATGACGCCATCTCCAGCATTTCATCGTATGATATACGATCTATCCGGCGTGCCTTTGAACAGATCCCGGGGTCACATGTGTACACACCATCCACGTCTGTATAAATCTCGCAGACATCGGCATCCAGGACCGCGGCCAGGGCAACGGCCGAGGTATCCGACCCCCCCCTTCCAAGGGTGGTTATGTCCATCTCTTCGGTGACACCCTGGAATCCTGCAATAACGGCCACCTGTCCTGAATCAAGCACCTCTTTTATGCCTGTCGCATTGATATGCTGTATGCGTGCCTTTGTATATGCATTGTCTGTCTTGATTCCAGTCTGATGCCCGATCCTGGATCTCGCCGGTATCCCCATTTCATTGAGTGTTATTGCCAGCAGGGAGATGCTCACCTGTTCTCCTGTCGAGACCAGAGTGTCCATCTCCCTTGGGTCCGGACGGGAGGTTATCTCTTCGGCCATTGCTATCAATGAGTCTGTCTGCCCGGCCATTGCAGAGAGAACCACGACTACCTGATCCCCTTTTTCATGTCTTTTGGCAACCTTTTGTGCAACCATGCGTATTTTTTCCAGGCTGCCTACCGAGGTTCCGCCATATTTCTGAACGATAATGCCCATAATATCCCTGCCTATCTCCTTTTTTTGTGTTTCCCCAAAGTAAAGTCAAAGAGTGTATCTTTAATCCATGTCAGATTTGTGTCAATATAAATCTTTCTTGAGGTATCTCCTGCATATTTGATCGAGATATGGATAAGGTCACCCCTGAAAAAATCCCGGGCCCTTTGTGCCCATTCCACGACAAACACATGCCTTTCATCCATGAGATCTTCCAGTCCGATTTCATATATCTCATCTGCATCCAGGCGGTAGAGATCCGCATGTACCAGGATATGCCGTGCATGATAGATGTTGACAAGGGTGAAGGTGGGGCTTGTCACGTGGATGGATGCATCAAGGCCGAGTCCAGAGGCAATGCCCCTTGCAAACACGGTTTTACCCGCACCAAGGTCGCCGTTAAGCAGGATGATCTCCCCTCCGCAAAGCCCTTCAGCAATACAGACACCGAGGTCCTTGGTGGCATCTTCGCCCCCGCTTGTATATTCTATATGCATTATTGTCTTTTTTCCATAATGACAAACGCCACGCCTGCGCCTGCGTCATGCGAAAGGCTCAGATGCAGGTGTGTGACACCCATCTTTCGGGCCTGTTTTTCTGCCCCGGCCTTGAGTTCAAGTGTCGGGGCGCCATGGGTATTTATTACACATACATCCTTGAGATGGATTGCCTTGGACACGCCCGTACCCAGGGCCTTTAATGTGGCCTCTTTTGCGGCAAACCGGGCGGCCAGATGGGGCGCTGCATCATGCATGGACCGGCAATATGCGATCTCTTTTTCGCAGAACACCCTTTGAAGAAACCGGTCTTTATATCGTTTATAAAGGTGATCTATGCGCCCGATATCGGTTATATCCGTACCAATGCCGCAGATCATGCCTCCTCCATGATGGACCGGATGACCGATCTTGTCCTTTGTGCATGTGTAATATCATGTACACGGATTATGTCGGCCCCTTCCATTACACTCCATGCGGTTACTGCATCCGTCCCTTCATCCCTGTCATTGACCTGGGTATCAAGGGTCTGGCCGATAAAGGATTTTCTGGAGTGTCCCACGAGAAGGGGCATGCCCAGGGACTTGAATTCCTGCATGCGTCCTATGAGGCCAAGGTTCCCCTTGAGGTCCTTGCCAAAACCGATCCCAGGATCAATGATAATGGATGAAGGAGATACGCCGGCCTGCACACAGGTGTTTACCCTTTCATCAAGAAAGTTGTAGACCTCTGTGATGATGTCGTCATACCCTGTATTTTTCTGCATGGTCTTTGGGGTTCCCCTCATGTGCATCAGGCAAATCCCGCTACCTGTATCTGCGATGACCTCCATCATATCCGGGTCGTCCCTGAGTGCGCTGATATCGTTGACCATGCCTGCCCCTGCATCGATGGCCATTCTGGCGACATCGGCCTTTTTTGTGTCAATGCTTATTGGGACATCAATGCGCGCTGCCAGTTTTTCGATAAGAGGGATAACCCGTGAGACCTCGGTCTCCCGGTCCACCTCCCTGGAGCCGGGTCTGCTCGATTCTCCCCCGATGTCAATGATCTGGGCACCCTGTTCCACCATCTCCATGCAGTGATCCACGGCCTTGTCAAGATCGTTCCACAGGCCGCCGTCTGAAAAGGAATCCGGGGTGGCGTTGAGTATTCCCATGATAAGAGGGGTGGCTTCCCAGTGGTAATGGTGTGAGCATAGGTCGAGGTCCAGGTGGTTTTCTCCCGGATGTATCTGTTGTCTTATCGTATCTGCCATGGACGCAAGTCCGGGCTGCTGTCTGAGGCTTTCTTCGAGTTTTTTGAAATGTCTGAGATCACCGGTGATGATGCAGCTGGACAACGGTTTTTTCCCGTTTATAACCCCCCTGTGTATGGCCACATCCCCGCCGATGGAGAGCATGGTCTGTTTCAGGATATTGGCGGCATAGAGCTTGACATCCTCAATCAGCAGGTTCAGGTGCCTTGTTTTAGGCAAGATAATGGGAAGGGCTGCGGGATCTATCCCGCAGCCCAGCAGCATCTCTTTGTTTATGTTTTTCAGGGTGCGAGCCCTAGGCCGCTTCTCCCTGGATGATGTTTTCGATCTCAGCTCCATCGATGACCTCTTTGTCCAGCAGGTGCAGTGCGATTTTTTCCAGGACGTTCATGTTTTCCTGGATGATTTTCATTGCCCTGGTATAGGCGTTTGTCAGTATGTTTTTTATCTCTTCGTCGATATGCTGGGCCGTCTGCTCGCTGTAACCTACCTTTTTCGAGATTTCCCTGCCCAGGAACATCTCCTCTTCCACGTTTCCTAGGCTTATCGGTCCCATGGAGCTCATGCCCCATTCTGTGACCATCCTTCTTGCCATGTCCGTGGCCCTCTCGATGTCATTGCCGGCCCCTGTAGTGAAATGCTTTAATACGGATTCCTCTGCGGCCCTGCCTCCCATGAGAACGGCTATGGTATCCAGCAGGTATTCTTTTTTGTAGGTATGCCGGTCATCGGTCGGGAGCTGCTGGGTGATACCAAGCGCCCTGCCCCTGGGGATGATGCTCACCTTGTACACGGGATCGGCTTCTGGAAGTTTTTTGGCAACCAGGGCATGCCCTGCCTCGTGATAGGCTGTGACCTTTTTTTCTTTTTCAGAGATCACCATGCTCTTTCGTTCCACGCCCATGAGGACCTTGTCCTTTGCCCGTTCAAGGTCATCCATGCACACGTTTGTGCTCCTTCTTTTTGCGGCTAAGAGGGCTGCCTCGTTCATCAAATTGGCAAGGTCCGCACCTGAGAATCCCGGGGTTGCCTTTGCTATTGTCTGCATGTCCACATCGTCTCCAATGGGCATGTTGGTGGAGTGCACCTTGAGGATACCCTCTCTGCCTTTGACGTCAGGGACGGATACCACTACCTGCCGGTCGAATCGTCCAGGTCTCATAAGGGCAGGATCCAGGACATCGGGCCGGTTGGTGGCCGCCATCAGGATGACACCCTCATTGGATTCGAAGCCGTCCATCTCTACCAGGAGCTGATTGAGTGTCTGTTCTCTTTCGTCATGTCCTCCTCCAAGGCCTGCACCACGGTGTCGGCCCACTGCATCGATCTCGTCGATAAAGACGATGCATGGGGCGTGTTGTTTGCCCTGTGCGAACAGGTCTCTTACCCTGGATGCCCCGACACCCACAAACATCTCGACAAAGTCAGAGCCTGACATGCTGAAAAAGGGCACACCGGCTTCGCCTGCCACGGCCTTGGCCAGCAGGGTCTTCCCAGTACCTGGCAGACCAAGCAGAAGCACTCCCTTTGGTATCTTTCCTCCCAGGGAGGTAAATCGTTTTGGTTCCTTGAGAAAGTCAATAATCTCTTCGAGTTCTTCCTTGGCCTCGTTTATGCCTGCGACATCTGCAAAGGTGACCTTGATTTTGTCCTCGCTCATGAGTTTTGCCTTACTCCTGCCAAAGCTCATGGCCTTGCTGCCTCCGCCCTGCATCTGGCGCATAAAAAATATCCAGACCCCGATCAGGAGTAACATGGGGACCCAGGATATGAGTACAGACATGTACCATGGGGATTCCTCCGAGGGCTTGGCTGAGATAAGCACATTCTTTTGCATCAGCCGGTTGACCAGGTCCGGATCATGGGGGGTATAGGTCTCAAACGTGGTATTGTCTTCAAGGATCCCCTTGATCCGGTTTCCCTGGATGGTTACCTCCCTTACTTCTCCCTTGTCCAGTACCTGGACGAATTCACTGAAGGCAAACTTTTCTGTGCTGGGTTTTGGCTGATTGAAGAGGTTGAAGAGCATGACCATGATGAGGGCGATAACCACCCACAGGGCCGCGCTTTTTATAAAATTGTTCTCTGGTTCCTTGTTATTCTGCATACACGGTCTCCTCTGGCTGTATCTGTGCCTCTGTCTGCATCGCCTTGCCCAGTTTTCCGTAATCACCGGAAATGTTTTTCAGGATTTCTTGGGCCTCTGCTTTTTTGTCGGTCTGATTAAGGATGATTGCCTTGTAGAAGAGTGCCTGGTTTCTGAGGTCTTCTGAGCCTGAGCCGGCGCAGTTTTCAAGACGGGTCAATGCCTCTGCATGGTCTTTGGTTTCCATATATGCCGCAGCAGTCAGGATAAGGGCCTGGTAATAAAAGATATCTTTGTGACCACAGGTGTTGATGAACTGGTTTCCGAGCCCGATGGCCTTGTCATAATCTTTTTGCTCAAAGTGCAATCTGGCCTCTTTCAGGATACCGAGTTTCCCGGCCCTTGTGTCGGCATATCGGGCCGAGGCATCATGCACCATGGATATTTCTTCTCCTGCATGGAAATAAGCGGTTATTGCATGGTCTTTTCTGGCCTGTCTCCAGTAAAAAAACCCGATGCTGGATCCAATAACGATGACCGTGATCAACCCGATGGCAATGGACCGACCAGGATATTTCCGTATCCATTTGATTATAGAACCTGTTGTCGTGATAAATTCATCCTGCGAATTAAGCAGTTCCTTCCTTGTTTCCTTTGCCATAAAGATTATCCTCCTGCAATATAGACATCATATAGTAACTATGGTGCGATAATGTCAATAGCGCTGGAAGATCAGGGGTTCCATGCCAGGGATGGAACCCCTGAAAAATGTCGGCTGGAGTGTAAAAGAGATCGTAACCATTCACGGAACGTTGAAATTGGAAATTGGAACGTTGGCCTTTATGCTTTTGTACTGTTGATGAACGCATTCAATTTTGGCCCGAGTTTTTCAACTATTGCTTTGTATTCTATTGCTTTTGACTCAGATAAAAATTTTCTTCTGATGAGTTTTCGCAACCATGATGAAGATCGTATTATCTGATAGCCCACAGTGT